>CANHBA010000143.1 GCA_947458985.1 Flavobacteriales bacterium | reverse complement strand
GGTCGCGTGCCACTGATCGGTTTTGCAGGCGCCCCCTGGACTAGCCTCTGTTATATGGTAGAGGGCCACGGCTCCAAAACGTTCAGTGAATCAAGAAAATTACTCTACACACAACCCTTGCTCGCGCATCAACTCTTACAGCGCATTACCGACGTTACTATCGCTTATTTGAAAGGGCAAATTGCAGCCGGAGCCGATGCGCTTCAGTTGTTTGATTCATGGGCTGGTATTCTCGGTGAAGACCAATACCGCGAATTCGGCCTGCGTTATATCCAACAAATTTGTGTCGCCCTGCAAGAAGTGCCACTCACCGTTTTTTCTAAGGGAGCCGTTGTCTCATTGCCAGAAATCGCTCAATTACCCTGCACCACCATCGGCCTCGACTGGAATATGTCTGTGCCTGTGGCACGAAGTTTGGTTCAGGAGCAAAAGACTTTACAAGGCAATTTAGATCCTTGTGTGCTCTATGGTAGCCCACAAATGATCGAGCAAGAAACCAAAAAAATGCTCAATTCCTTTAAAAGTCAAAGACATATTGTAAATTTGGGTCACGGAGTATATCCCGATATTGATCCAGAAATGGTCAAAGTATTTATAAATACCGTTAAAAACTATGAAATTACAAACAACGCCAATTCGTAGCTTACTACTTGCTTGCTCAGTTCTTGTGCTTACACAAGGCGCTTTTGCACAAAAAGGCAAAAAGACAAACGAGAAAGAAATCATTAACATCACATTTGAAGGTGCCTCAGAAGACCTCACCGAACTCAATGGCATAGACGCCGCTGGTAAAGGCATTGAGTCACCAACCGAAATCAAAGCCGATTTATTTTCTAAATCTGCCAATGGTGATATCGGTATTCCTGCCAATGTCTATGGTTCAGAAGAACCTACTTCAGAAAATGGCGGAAACGTCTACGCGGGTATCGTCGCATTCAAACCTGGTAAATTGGCTGGTGAGCGTTCTTACATCACCATTCAGCTCATGCAAGGTAAAGAGCCTGTAACCCTTAAAAAAGGGCTTACTTATTGCGTAGAATATTCGCTTTCTTTGGCTGAATCCTCGAAATTTGCCTGCAACAACATGGGAGTTTATTTCTCCAAAGACAAACCTGGAAACGGCGAAGCTGGTGCTATTTACATGAGTGGTGACCACGTCATGAAGTCGACTGTCAATAAAGTTTATAACGGTTTTTTTAATTGGGAGAAGGTCTGTAATGTGTACACGGCAAAAGGCGATGAAAAATACATCACAATTGGCAACTTTGACCTCAACGACAAAACCACCAACCAGGCGGTTAAAAAACCAAAAGATGCTGAAGCAGATCCGCTTACACATGCCTACTACTACATCGACAACATCATCGTACGTTTGGTAGATAACACAACAGAATGTGCATGCTATAACGCTAAGCCACCAAAAATTGAAGATTCATTCTCTGATTTAGTATTTGAAAAGACGCCAGAAATCAATGAGAAAATGACCCTCGATAAAAAGATTGCAGCTCAGACCATCTACTTCCGTCAAGGTAAGTCTTCCTTGACTGAAAACGCAAGAGAAAACCTCGATTTTATTGTTGCCCAAATGAATGCCAATCCAAGTTTAGTAATCGAAATCACAGGTCACAACGACCCACTTGAAATCAAAGCAGGGGTAGAAAACGAAGCTTACCTAGACATGGACCGCAAGCGCGTAGCAGCAGGTGTGAAGTACTTGACAAACAACGGCATTGCAGAAGAAAGAATTGTGAAGGCTTACAAGGCAGATTCCATGCCGAGTAGCGAAATTGAAGAAGACGACGAACCAGATGTAAAAGACGCTAAAAACCGTCGCATTGAATTCAGAGTGAAACTCTAAGGTTTTCAAATTTGAAACACCACAAAAAAACCTCGGGAACTCCCGAGGTTTTTTTTTGATTCATAATTTGTATTGATGAACATTTGTCTGTTCAAGGTTTCTACATCAGTTGTTTTAGAAAAGGATAAAGCCTTTGTGTGGGCAAACCCATCACGTTGGTGTATGAGCCGCGTATTTCTACAATGCCAATGTGGCCAATCCAGTCTTGAATGCCGTAAGAACCCGCTTTGTCCATAGCCTCATGTTCCTCGATATAATGGATGATATCTTCTAATTTAAGTTCTTGAAAACGAACCGTTGTGCAATCGACAAGTTGGTGCTCAGCTCCTGTATCTTTGATCACAACTCCTGTATAAACTTCATGGGTCTGACCTGATAGCTGCTGCAGCATTTCAATGGCATCAGCTTTGCTTTTTGGTTTGCCTAACACCTTGCCGTTCAAGAAAACGATTGTATCGGCACAAATGAGTCTTTCATTGGGCGCAATTTCGGGCCAAATGGCTGCTATTTTCTTGCGGCAGATAGACAGCACGAGTTCTTCAGGGCTTTGTGTGGCATCAAAAGTTTCATCTGCATCTGCTGTAACGACTCTAAAATCAAATCCGAGTTCGCTTAATAATGCTTTTCTTCTAGGCGAAGCCGAGCCAAGTACTAATTGCATCTTAAAAGTATAAACAGGTAAGTCCTAAAATAAGTGCGATTGTCGGAAGCAAGCGCAGCCATTTTTCCAATAGAGTAGGTGCCAAAAAATAAGCGGAGAGACCTAATAGAAACAAGAATTCTAAAAGACCAAGAACTGCTGAGGTATACAGACTAGGTAGGCTGAAATCTGAAATCAGTTTCAAGATGATAAAAAACACTGCGGGCATTTGAAGTACAAGCAGGGCAAGTAAAGTGGCTTTTTGGCTGCCAATTTTACGTGGGATGGTATGGGCATCAATGATGCTGTCTCCGGGTATGTCGCGGATGTCTTTGACAATTTCACGGCTCAAATTGATGAAAAAAGCACAAATGGCCACAAAATAAATAAAGCGGTAGTCTAAGTAAGTCGACCACGTGCTTTCTTGATAAGGGGAAAAGGGCACATTGCGCTCATTGAGGACCTGAAAAAACCAACTTGAAAGAAACAATACAAGGCCGGGTAAGGCAGCAAGAACGGCTGCACCCAAGACCAATTTGCGCTTCCAGTAGGCACTATAAAACCATAGTAAATTGATGCTAAGGAGGTGCACAAACACAAAAAGTAAAGTGTGGTAGTGCCAAGATAATATGACCGCAATAAAGAAGCCTAAAAAGTTGAGGATCCAGTTAGCTAATATAGCCCAGCGTTTGTTCAGGTATTTAGTCAAGACGAGCGCTTCTGGCTTATTGATGCGGTCGGCCTTTAAATCAAAGTAATCATTGATGATGTGCCCTGCTGCCGCAATAATGAGCGTCGAAAATATCAACAAGCCATAATGAAAGGCATCAAAATCGATGACTTCATAAGGGTTCTGTTTGTGAAGAAAATAGGCGACACCTAACATCGCTATTAAAATAGCCAATAGGTTTTTGATACGGATCAGTCTTAAAAATGGAATCATGGCAAAATTTTATAACTGGTTCGGCGATTTTTTTGATGCGCAGCTGCAATCTGAGCTGGATTTGTAAGTTTTGCAATAGCTTCGTCGCTGACAATTGGCTGGCTCGAGCCATAGCCTTTATAAGAAAGCCTTGCAGGGTCGATACCTTCTTGAATTAAAAATTGAATAACGGCTTTTGAGCGGGCATCGGAAAGCAATAAATTCTTAGCAGCATCACCTTGACTATCGGTATGGCCTTGGATTTCAATTTTAAGTTTTGGATTTTTGTTGAGATAGACGCTCAAGTTCAGGAGTTCTACTTTAGATTCTGGTCTGAGGGTGGCTTTACCGAGATCGAAGAAGACATTGTTGAGGATGTTCTCAGCAGTAGAGCTCAGCGGGTTAAGTGGCATATCTAACTTGTAGCTTTGTGCAGTTTCACTATTTGTAAAGTCAAAATTAAGTGAGAAAGGATGGTAGCCTTGCTGATTCACCAAGACAGCATAGCTGTGATTCACAGGAAGTGGAAGTGTGATTTTGCCATCATAGCTGTCTGCCAAACCGTCGAAAACCAGTTGCCCCGTGGCTAAATCGGTGAGTTGAATGTGCGCAGGTAATTTGACGTTGCTGATAGCGTCAAAGGCCGTGCCTTCAAAATAAAAAGTTTGAACAGCCTGAAGCTCTTTAGGGAGTTCAAACCAATAGATATCAAGGTTGCCGTAGCCGCCCTGCCTATCAGATGCAAAAAATGCGATATCCCCTTGTGCCGATACCAACAAAGAGTTCTCATCGAAACGGGTATTGATTGGATAGCCTAAGTTTACAGGCTTACTCCAGTTGCCTTGTGCATCTTGCTTGCTCATGAATAAATCGGAGCCGCCCAACCCGATGTGTCCTCGGGAAGCAAAGTATAGTGTTTTGCCATCCGGATGGATTTGGACAGATTCTTCGTTGGAGGAGGTATTGATCACATTTGGTAAACGCTCGGCTTCTGACCATTTGCCATTTGTTAAAAGATGCGCAACGTAAATGTCGCTATTAGACCTACCTTCTTTGGAACGAACAGCCCGGATAAAATATAGTGTTTGCCCATCTGCACTGAGCGACGGTTGGGTTTCCCAATTGGCTGTATTGACTGCGCCAGGTAAGTTGGTTGGTGTGGTCCAGCGCCCGTTGATTTTTTCGGTGATAAAAAGGTCGCATGATCCTTTACCGGTTCGGTCTGCGCCGTAATTGACGCCCGATGGATCTGTGCATGCCACAAAAATGATGGTTTTGCCATCGCCGGAAATGGTAGGAGCGCCCTCGTTCCATGAAGTGTTGATATTCGAAGGCATGGATTTGGCGAGTGTCCAAACGTTAGCTTTTGGATCAAAGGAAGACACATAAAAGTCTTCTTGTTCGTCCTGATGTCCGTCTTGGATAGAAGGGAGACGGCGCGTAAAAAGCAATTGACTGCCGTCTACCGTTAATGTAGGGTAGTATTCAGGGAAAGGCGAGTTGATGCCTTCACCTGCATTTTTTGGTTCAAAAGGTTTGGCGTTGGCAATTGCCGCGATGGAGAACTCAGCACAGGCCTTGATTTGATATGCTTGCCCTTGTAATTTCTCGATGGCATTGGGGTTTTTAAGAAAGACATTGATGGTTTGAAGGGCTTCTTTGTATTCCCCAATGGTGAGCTGACAAACCGCTAAAAAGAAATGCGTACTGCCGCCAATGCTATGTGTGGGGTCAATTTCTAACGCTTTTTTATAACAAAAAGCAGCATCGGCATATTTGCGTTGGTATTCTAAGAACTCCGCTTTAAGTAAATATGCTTCCCAAAAATTGGGATCTTTATCGATTGCAGCATTTAAAAGCAGAATGCCTTCTTGATAATTAGGTGCGCCTGTTTGTGGATTTCTGAGTTCCATTGGCGCTTTTTGCCCTTTCTCAAAAAGTTTGATGGCTTTTTTGCTGGTACTCGAGTACGGAAATTGTGCAAATACCGTTTGGAGTGATAAAAAGAAAAGGAAAAAGAGAAAATGGTTCAACCTCATGGAATCTGCATGTATTTATGCGTCTGTAACGAGATTTTCCACTTTTTGTTGCGTTTGATATAGTCTATGATGAGGGGGAGGAAGCGTTCTTGCTTTTCCCATTCGGTCTGAAGGTAGAGCACACAATTGGGTGCTACTTTTGCAGCGTGTTGTTCGGCCCATTCGAAATCAGAAGGATGGGCAATAACTACCTTTAATTCTTGCGCCAAAACATACGCTTCTTCGATGGGTGTTTTGAATTTTTTAGGTGAAAAACAATACCAATCTATTTGGCCTTTTAAAGGATGTACACCTGCAGTTTCAAGAGCAATTTCATAGCCCGCTTCGTGTAAAGCTGCAGTTAGCGCGCTGAGGTCGTGCATGGTGGGTTCACCACCTGTAATGACTACAAAATCTGTAGCGGTTTGCGAAACGGCCTCCAGAAT
>CANHBA010000142.1 GCA_947458985.1 Flavobacteriales bacterium | reverse complement strand
TCCAAGCGCCGGCTGTCATCAGTTGTGCCAAAGGAATGGCTGAGCAACGCATTCCGAACATGCGCGGCATTATGGCTGCACGCACCAAACCACTCAATGTGGTGGCTCCTGCAGCGCTAGAAGCACTTACCACATACAGCAGCTACAGCATGCCTGCAGCGAAGTCTTCAGTTAAACTCATCGATCCAAACAACCTCGACGAACTCGTTGCGCTTTTACACAACGAAGCCAAAGTCATTTAAGCTTTACACCCATGAATCTCGTATACATCAATTCAGCAAATGGTTTGTCCAAAGCAGCTTTGGAAACCGTCACTTACGCTAAAAAATTAGGCGCTGATGTCGCCGTTATCACCAACGGAACTGCCAGTGCAGACCAACTCGCTAGCCTAGGTGCTTATGGTGCCACTACCGTTCTTCAAGATAGCTCCGTAGATGGACAAGATCCAAGTCAACTCGTTAAAATGGTTGCTGCTGCTGCTCAAAAAGTGGGCGCAAGCACCATTATTTTCTCCCATGACCTCATCGGCAAAGCTGTTGCGCCGCGCCTTTCAGTTCGCCTCAAAGCTGGTCTTGTGGCGGGTGCAGTTGCGCTTCCTGAAGCCAATGGTAGCA
Organism: Flavobacteriales bacterium; assembly: GCA_947458985.1. GTDB lineage: Bacteria > Bacteroidota > Bacteroidia > Flavobacteriales_D > Crocinitomicaceae > UBA952. Next base: position 5,344 of record CANHBA010000142.1, on the reverse strand, counting down.
TCAAAGTCAATGTATTTTCTGGTAAAGCATTTGGTTATGTAAGCGTCAATAGCAACACGCGCATCATTTCACTTTTACCAAACAGCATTCAGCCTGAGCAAATTGGCTCCAATTGCGGTGTCGAGGCCTTTGATAGCCAAGCAGGCACTAGCGCCATTACTGTTAAAGCTACCAAAAAGCCAGAAGGTGCAATTCCACTTCCGGAAGCCGAACTCGTTGTGTCTGCTGGCCGCGGGCTCAAAGGACCTGAAAATTGGGGGATGGTCGAAGATTTAGCCACTGCCCTTGGCGCAGCCACCGCTTGTTCACGTCCAGTTGCCGACATCGGATGGCGCCCTCACCACGAACACGTTGGGCAAACAGGTGTTGCCATTCGTCCTAACCTTTACATTGCTGCCGGTATCTCTGGCGCCATCCAACACCTCGCTGGCGTCAACGGTTCCAAAGTAATTGTTGTCATCAACACCGATGCCGAAGCACCATTCTTTAAAGCTGCAGACTACGGTATTGTTGGCGATGCATTTGAAGTGTTGCCGCGCTTTACAGAAGCCGTTAAGCGCTTCAAGGCTGCGCAACATTAACCTTTGATTAACGTATAAGCCACCCGAATGCAGAAGACACGCCTCGAAATTACGGGTATAGAACCCAGCCATATTCAATCTGGCTCATATGTGCTTACCCTCAAAGAAATTGATGGACAGCGCAAACTCCCTATTGTTATTGGTGGTTATGAGGCGCAAGCTATAGCTGTAGAGCTCGAAAAAATGAAGCCTTCTAGGCCCCTCACCCACGACCTCTTTCGCGCTTTCAGTTTGGCTTTTGCGGTCGAGATCAAAGAAATTCTTATTTATAAGTTCAAAGAAGGCGTCTTCTTTTCCAAACTCATTTGCATCAAAGATGGCGTGATCACCGAAATAGATTCTCGCACCTCTGACGCCATTGCTATTGGTGTTCGTTTCAATGCCAAAATATATACGCTGAATAGCATTCTAGACGAAGTGAGCGGTTTTTCAGCCAGCGACATGAACGAGCCGTATGATTTTGACGATGAAAATGATATCTTTGACCAAGACGAGCAAGCGCCAAACGAATGGGATATCTACGCAACGGAAGAGCTAGAACACCAACTGACTGAGGCCCTCGACAACGAAGATTACGAACTAGCCTCAAAAATTCGCGATGAACTTAACCGACGCCATCAAAACTAGACTAACCCTTCTCAGTTTTTTACAATTTTTTGTTTGGGGAGCCTGGCTCACCACCATCGGCACCTATTGCACCGAAGGTAAAGGCTGGAGTTTTCCTCAATTTGGCGCCATCTTCTCGACCTTAGCGCTATCTTCTATTCTCATGCCCTCCATCATTGGCATTATTGCCGACAAATGGATGCGGGCCGAAAGGCTCTACGGCATCTTACACCTCACCTATGCGGGGTTCATGCTACTCATTCCCAACTTATCTTCCTTACAAGCCAGTTTCCCTTCTCTTCAACAAATGGAAGAATACGAACTCCTTTATTGGATTGTTTTTGGAGGTATGCTCGCCTATATGCCCACTATATCGCTGTCCAATTCTGTTTCTTACCGCATCTTGAAAATGAACAATTTTGAGGTGCAAAAAGACTTTCCTAAAATCCGTGTTTGGGGCACTATCGGCTTTATTGCCGCTATGTGGCTTACCAATTTAAGTGGCAGTAAGGCAAGTGCCAATCAATTTTATATTGCAGGTGCAGGCGCATTGCTTCTTGGCCTTTATGCCTTTACACTTCCCGCTTGTCAGCCTCAAGGCAAAACAACCGAGAAAAAATCACTTACTTCACAACTCGGACTAGATGCATTCAAGCTTTTTGCCGACTACCGCATGGCCTTGTTTTTCATTTTTTCTATCCTTCTTGGTGCTGCCCTGCAACTTTCAAACATGTATGGAGACGCCTACCTGAGTAGCTTTACAAAAGGTTCACTTGTCGAGAAGTATTCCACGATCATCTACTCCATTTCACAAGTTTCGGAAACCATTTTTATCCTGACCATTCCTTTCTTCTTGAAACGCTTCGGCATTAAAAACGTCATGCTATTTGCGCTTATCGCTTGGGTCTTGCGCTACGGCTTTTTCGCCTATGGTAGCTCAGATTTCGGTGTGTTCCTCATTGTCATGAGTTGCATTGTGTACGGCATGGCTTTCGATTTCTTCCTGATTTCAGGGTCTATGTTTGTCGAAAACAACACCGACAGCAGCATACGCTCCAGTGCGCAGGGCTTGTTCATCATGATGACCAACGGCATTGGTGCGTATATCGGAACAGTTGCCAGTAGTGCGCTAATTGGTGCTTATTTTATTTTACCAGATGGTAATACCGATTGGAACGGTGCTTGGTTGTTATTTGCGGCCTATTCATTGGTCGTCGCCATTCTCTTCATGTTGCTCTTCAAAGAAAAATCTCAGGCCGCGTGAGAATTGAATGGCTTAATTGCCAGTAGTTTCGACTCAAGAAGTTTTCGCTCTTCTTCTAAATCAAAATCATCTTGTAAGCTTAGCCAAAACTTAGCTGAAGTACCAAAATATTTTGCAAGACGAATTGCTGTATCAGCGGTAATTCTTCTTCTACCTTTTGTGATTTCTGAAATCCTTGTTTGAGGAATATAAATTTCTTTTGCAAGACGATATGCGCTTACTTGATTTGGCAGCATAAATTCTTCGAGTAAAATCTCACCAGGATGTATATTTTTTAATGTTTCCATAAGCTACATTTTAATGATAATCAATAATTTGAACATCAAATGCTGAGCGCTGCTGCCATCTAAAAATTATGCGCCATTGATTATTAATCCTTATTGAATAATAATTTTTTAAATTACCTTTTAATTTCTCAAGATGATTTGAAGGTGGGATTCGAAGGTCTCCGATGTCAAAGGCGGCATTGATCATCCTCATCTTTCTCCTTGCAATATCTTGAATTTCACGAGGTAATTTTTTCGAAACTTTTCCTTCCCAAATTTTTACTGTCTCGCTGTTAGCAAAAGTTTGAATCATACAAACGTTTTACGTTAGTAACGTCAAAAGTAAGTATAAATTGTTTTGAAACAAAAATTATTTTACAAACTTATAGCCCACCCCTCTGATCGAATAGAAATGCTGCGGATTTTTTGGGTCGGGTTCGAATAATTTTCTGAAGGCTAAGATATAATTATCGATGGTGCGCGATGTAGGTATTTGATCCGAACCCCAAAGTCGGTCGAGGATTTCATTTCTAGACACCACCTTCCCTTCTTTCTCGATAAAGAGCTCTAGTAATTGCACCTCTCTTTTTGTAAAAGTATGAATTAAGTTTCCTTGCGGATTTCTCACCTCAAACGTCGTGAAATTTACTTGGTGCGCGCCAATTTGTTGGGCGGTGGACTGCTCATTTTGGACCGATCCGTTGATCAAGATTTGAACTTTCAACAAGAGCTCCTCTAAGTCAAAGGGTTTGACTAAATAATCGTTTGCGCCGAGTTTCAGCCCAGCAACCCGGTCTGCGGTGGTGCCTTTAGCCGATAAAAAAAGAACTGGAACCGATGAATGCTTGCGAATTTCCTTGCAAAGATCAAAACCAGAAACATGTGGAAGCATGACGTCCAAAACCACTAAATCAAAATGGATAGGGCCCGAAAAGAGCTGATTGGCGACAGCTCCATCGGCATAAGATTCAACGGTATAGCCTTCTAATTCCAAATTAAGGGAAATCATGTCGCGGAGGCTTTGCTCGTCTTCAACTAAACAGATTCTGTGCATGTTTTTACCTAGAAAATATTATTTTTGATGAAATTACTATAAACTCATCAAACTATGAATAAAATTCTACGCTACGGGCTCCTCTTTTTAGGCCTTCAGTTGGGCGTTTGGGCACAACAATCGCTTGCCCACACCTCTAAACTCGAGCTCAGCAAAGACATCCCAACCATGTCTTTACAAACACCCGACCTCACCGCACTTGCCGCTGAAGATGAAATTCGCGACAAACAAGGTGTACTTTACCGAATTGGAGTAGCCATTCCTACTCACTTAAGTACCCAAAATTCAGGTTTCTGGACAACTCAGCCAGACGGCAGCCGCAAATGGCAAATTGTGATTTCAGCACCAGGTGCAGAGGCCATCAGCTACCTCTTTGAAAAATTTGTTTTGTATGGTGGAAGCACCTTGCGCATTCAAAATCTTGGTGGTCAAGATGTGCATCCTCTCCTTACTAGCAATGACGTCGAAGCGCATCTAATGCAAAATGCAGCACTTTGCGGCGGCGCAACTCATGTACTCACACTCACAGAACCTGCTTATACTACGCCTTCCGAGATCTACATCGATCGCATCATGTACAACTACCGCTCTACAGGCTTTCAATCTGAAGCAAAAATCAATGAGTCTGATGCCTGTGAAGTCAATGTCAACTGTTCACCTGTAGGCGACACCTGGCAAGATGAAAAGCGCGGTGTGGCCCGTATTTACGTAGTTGAAGGCGCACAAGCTGGTTGGTGTTCTGGCTCTTTGATCAACAACACAGCTCAAGATTGCAAGCCTTATTTCTTAACAGCTCTACACTGTGGTGTAAGTGCTACAACTGCCAATATGAACCAATGGAAATTCTATTTCCGTTATGAAGCAACTGCTTGTACCAACCCAACAACAGTAGGTACGCTTGCAAGTAACTTCGTAACAGGTTGTTTGCGTATAGCTGATTCAGCCGATGGAGGAGGCAACTCTGGCTCTGACTTCTTACTTGTCAAACTAGGTAATGCCAATAACGAAAACACCGTTATTAACAACCTTAAATCAGCCAATTTAAACGCGTATTGGAACGGCTGGAATGCAAGCCCGAACCCTACAACTGGAGGGGCGAGTATCCACCACCCTGCGGGAGATATCAAAAAGATTTCTACTTTTTCTGGCAATACTGTTTCTACCCAATGGGGCTCCGCTACTGGCTCACATTGGCGCGTTACCTGGACTGCTAATGCAAATGGGCATGGCGTAACCGAAGGTGGTTCGTCAGGCTCACCTTTATTTGAGGCTGCTACTGGCAACATTATTGGTACACTCACTGGTGGTGGCTCTTATTGCACAGCCTTGAATGCACCAGATCAGTACGGCAAAATGGCCTTTCACTGGACCAACAACGGCACCACAACCGCGGAGCAATTAAAGCCTTGGCTAGATCCTGCCAACCTCAATGTATTGGTGTTTGGTGGTTCTGCCGACCCATGTACGCCAACTACGCCAGTTGCCCCAACGGCTAACTTTACTGCGAGCGCTACATCCGTTACGCCAGGCACAACTGTTAGTTTCACAGATTTATCGACAGGCTTGCCAACAT
>CANHBA010000141.1 GCA_947458985.1 Flavobacteriales bacterium | reverse complement strand
TGCGCCTGCTGCACTTTCTTTGCGCTTGAGGCCAAAGCCTTCTTGGTCGGCGAGGGCATCTACTGCACCGCCCGTTACAATTAAAGTTCCGCCTTCGCGTACCCACTTGGTGAGGGCTGAGTTGCCCGCGATGTCAAAGCCACCTTCTGGTACAAACAAGACGTCGAGGCTTGAAAGTGCGCCATTGAGGTCGTCTTCAAAGATGAGGTGTGCGGGTTTGTTCAATTGCTGCTCAAAGAAATGCCAGATTTCGCCTACGTTGAGGGAAGAAAAGCTGTCGCCCGCTAGGATTCCCACTCTTGGGTTGGGCACCATTTTCACAGATGAAGAACCGAAGTCGGGGCCTGCATCGGCCATGCCGGTGAGCAAGCCTTTGATGTCAACTTGATAACGCGCCGCGTAGTCATTGATGACCTTATGGAAATCTGGGCGCTTGTTTTCGCCAGCAAGTAAAAGGAGTGTTCCGGGTGCGTAGGTTTGGCCATTGAGCTTGAAGCCTTTTTCATGAAAATAGACCTTCAGACCTGCTTGCTGCACCGCATTCAAAAAGCGTGCAGTTTGCATGGTTTCCCAGCGAACGGCATAGCCCATGAAACCTTCCGTTGCCATGAAATCAGATTTGCGCTCGCCAGTTGCTGTAAAAGGCGTGGCTTTTAACGGACCTTCAACTGCGTAGGCGTCTAAACCATAAGCGTAAGGCATGGACCACGCAGTGATGTCATAGGTGAGGCTGTCGGACAATTTGGTGCGGGGTTCAAACAAGACCGAAACGAGTGTTCCTTTTTCTTGTTGGGTAGACACCAAAATATCGCCAATTTCTAGCTTGAATGCTTCTTGTGCTCCGGTTTTGAAATGGAAACCTTTGGCAGGTACCGCTTGGGTGCTGGTAGAAACCATTTGCCAATCGATATTGTTTTTGCCGAGTAAGTCCAAAAGTGGTGCGATCTGGTTGTTGCTGCCCTTAATGACGTAGCTGTCGTATTTGAAATCTTTCTGCTTTCTGAACTTTTGATACTCCGCGACCAATTTATCAGCATTGCGCGCACTCGTTTCTACGGTTGAAAGCCCGGTCGTGACATGATGCGCCACGCGGTCGGCCAAACGAAGGGTGTCGCCCACTTGGGTAATGACCGCAAGGCCTGCGCGTCCACTTCCGCCCTGCTCGTAGGTCATGCCGATGCTGCCGCTGTACGTTGGGTAGGTGTCGCCATAGCTTGGGTAGAGCAAGTCGAAGATTTCTTTGGAGAAGTACAACCAACCCGCTTTGTCAAAATACCCTGCGTGGTTTTTGCCGATTTCTTGCTGGAACTCGCGCTGCCAATTGGTAATGACTTCATGATACGGCTCTGCTGCGGGTGGAAAGTAATATGGCTCATTGATGCCCTGCTCGTGGAAGTCGACATGCACGTGAGGTAACCACTGGTTGTATTGTTGCATGCGCACGGCAGATTCAATTTGGGTCATCCAGGCCCAGTCGCGGTTGAGGTCAAAGAGGTAGTGATTGGGGCGCCCGCCAGGCCATGTTTCGTTGTGGCTGGCGCTGAAACGCTGCATGTCAATTGGGTTGGCGCCATACTGGTAATAAAAGTTCACATAACGGTCGCGGCCATCAGGGTTCAAGCATGGGTCCATAATAACTACCGTATTTTCTAGATAGCCAATTTTGTCGGTCAGCAAGCGATAGGCCGTTTGCATGGCAGCTTCTGTTCCGGAGCTTTCATTGCCGTGCACGTTATAAGACAACCACACAATTGCTAGTTTTTCGTCGGGCGCTTGGGTGAGGTGCTTTTGACGGATTTCTTCGAGTTTCTTCAAGTTTTCCGGCGTGCCGATATAACACAACAAAAGGTCGCGTTTCTCATAGGTCTGACCCGTCTTCACCACTTTGATATTGTTCGGAAAAGCTTTTTCAAGAGCAAAGAAGTAGTCTACTACTCGGTGCTGGCGCGTAAACTGCTCGCCAATGTTGTAGCCCAAAAATTGTTGAGGCGTAAAGTTGTTTTGCCCCAACAATTGGAGGGTATATAAATTCAAAACAATAAGAAATAGAAACTTTTTCATAGTGACTGTTGGAATAGATTATAGTTGTAGTTTTTCTTTGGCTATATGAATGATTGCATCGCCTTTATACACAACCGATGCTTCGTTGATACATATGACATAACCTGCTTGGCTGGCCTTGATCTGTTTTTCGTATTTGCCGTAAGGGTCGGTTACTAATGCCAAGACCTCACCTTTCTGGACAGCGGTTCCGTTGGCTACAAAACACTGAAACATACCGCTCGACGGAGCACGCATCCATTTGTTTTCGCCGATAAAAATGGGTTGACGGTCTTTGGAAATATCGATTTTGTAGTTGCGCATCCCTAAATGGCTAATGACGCGCTTGAGCCCATTGAGGCCTTCTTCAACGACGTTTTCTTCGATGTTGTTGGACTTTCCGCCCTCGAACAACAAAATCATTTTCTTGCGCTTCACGATACTCTCGCGCAAAGTTTTAGAAATGAGGCTCGAGTGTAAAATAAACGGCGGGTTGAATACTTTGGCGAGCTCAACGCTTTCTTGGTCGGAGAAGACACAGCGGATTTGCGGAAAGTTGTTGCGCTGGGCCGCCCCGGTATGGAAGTCGATGATGTAGTCGCAGTGGGGTGCAATTTCTTTCATGAAGTGAAAAGCAAACTGCGCGGCCAGCGAACCGGAGTTGCTACCCGGAAAACTGCGGTTGAGGTCGCGGCCATCTGGCAACTCGCGCTTGAGGTTGAGAAAACCAAAAATATTGAAGATCGGCAAGCAAACAATGGTGCCTTTGGTAGGTTTATTGAGTTTTTTGCGCAAAAAACGGCGCACAATTTCAATGCCGTTGAGTTCGTCGCCGTGGAGGCCTGCCATGACCAAAACGGTAGGGCCATCTTCTTTGGCGCGCTCCACAAGGACAGGTACCTGAATGGGTGTGCGCGTGTGTAAATGCGCCACCTCTAAATTGAGTTGCACGCTTTTGCCCGGCAAAATCTCTTGCCCGAGCATGGTCATTTTTTTATGTATCGTCTTTCTAGCGCTTGACATTTCTTTCAATGTAGGCGATGATTTTGCCTGCGATATCGGTTTGGGTCGTTTTTTCGATGCCTTCGAGACCTGGGGATGAATTGACTTCCAATACCAGCGGGCCGCGTGCTGACTGCAGTAAATCTACGCCGGCAATTCCCAAACCAACCGCTTTGGCGGCGAGAATGGCCGTATATTTTTCTTCGGTGCTGAGCTCAATGACTTCTGAACTACCACCGCGGTGCAAATTAGAACGGAACTCGCCCGGCAAACCTTGGCGTTTCATGGCTCCAACTACTTCGCCGTCGACGACAAATGCACGGATGTCTGCACCTTTGGCTTCGCGGATAAACTCCTGAACAATGACGCGTGCTTTAAGGCCGTTGAAGGCTTCTAGAACAGACTGCGCGGCGTTGAGGTTTTCGGCCAAAACAACACCCAAACCTTGGGTTCCTTCGAGTAATTTCAGAACTACCGGAGCGCCGCCTGCACTTTTCACGACATGTTTTACATCTTTCGAGTAATTGGTGAAAACGGTTTTAGGCAAGCCAATACCTTCTTTAGACAACACTTGTAAGCAGCGGAGTTTGTCGCGGGAGTGGATAATACCGCGTGAACCCACGGCTGTAAAGACATTCATCATTTCAAACTGACGCACCACTGCTGTTCCGTAAAAAGTAACGGATGCACCAATGCGCGGAATCACGGCATCAAAACCTTTTAAATATTGATTATGGTAAAAAAGGGCCGGGCCTGTTTGTTCGATTTCAATGTTGCACTTGAGGTGGTCAATGACATGTGCCTCGTGGCCTGCTGCTTCTGCAGCTTCTACCAACCTGCGAGTAGAATATAAATGGGGATTTCTGGAGAGAATGGCAATTTTCATGCGTGTTGTTGAATTGGATGATAAAGGTATTTTTTGCTGGTGTCGATCAGAAAATATTTGTTGAGAATCTTTCGGCCCAATAAAATAGGATAACGCATGCCTTTTCTGACGGTTAAAGAGAATTCGGTCTGAATGGTAAGGCCTGCTATACAAATAGTGCCGAAGACAAAATACCGCTCCTGCACTTCTCCATTGCTACTCTTGACTTTTTTGGTTCGAAACTTTTTAAAATGCATTTCGTGTCCGGTAAAACCTGGGTGTTTGTCGTCGAGAAAAACAACATGTAGTTTGCCTTGCTGCTCATAACAGGAACTCACGTGTATACTAGAAGTGTAGGCACCGGAATCTACCTTTACCTTTACTTGCTCCAGACCGAAGTCGGGCAGTGCAGCGAGTTCTCTGCGGCCAATGATTGTTTTGTCTTGAGGCAACATAAAACAAATGTAAGCAAACTTCTGCTACATGAAAATGAGCTAAAAGCAAATAAAGCGTGGAAATGGTCGTTAAGGATTGTAACTTTGTCACAATGAAGCAACTTTTACTTCTTTTCTTGCTCACCTCTCCCCTGCTCTATTGGGCACAAGACATCACTGTCTTTGGGCATTGTTACCTCAAAGGAAAGAAACCAGCAGTAGGCGCCAAAATACAACTCATGGTGCAAGACAACCGCTCTGTGAACATCCCAGCAGAAACAACAACAGATCAGCAGGGTTATTACGCTTTTCAAAACATCCAAGTGGGTCAAATACTTGAAATCCAGTATTTCTTCGAAGAAACCAAACTCACTTTAAATACCCTAATAACCGACAAAAAAACACTACAAGAATTACCTGATCAAAGTTTCGCGATCCAAGACAACCGCGGTGTGGTAGTGCGCCAAGAAGGGCAAAATCCGTTTGAAATCGAAAAACTCCCACAACTCAATTTGAAAGGAATCGTGGGCTTAGAAAAAACACTCACCCTCACCACAGCTGCTACCTCCAACAACGAACTCACCTCTAACTACAACGTGCGGGGTGGCAACTACGACGAAAACTTAGTTTATGTCAATGGATTTCAGGTATTCCGTCCGTTTTTAACGCGCAGTGGGCAGCAAGAAGGCATGAGTTTTATCCATTCTTCTTTGGTCGAGGACGTCCGCTTTAGCGCGGGTGGTTTTGCAGCCAACTACGGCGACCGCCTGAGCTCTGTTTTGGATATCACCTACAAAACCCCCGATGCCTTTCATGCTTCAGCCATGGCTTCCTTGCTCGGCGTAGAGGCGCACGTAGAAGAAGCCGTGAGTCAGCGCTTTAATTTTTTGGTCGGGGCGCGCTATAGATCGAACGGTTACTTTCTCAACACGCTGCCCACCAAAGGTGCCTACAATCCAGTGTTTGCCGACGCGCAAATACTGACGAACTACCAACTCAATGAAAACTGGACCTGGAGTTTCCTTGGGCACTTCTCGACCAACGCATACCGCTTTGCTCCTCAAACCGCACAGTCCGATTTCGGAACCGCCAACGAAGCTTATCGCCTCATGATCTATTTTGAAGGTCAAGAAAACTCGAACTTCCAGACCCTAATGGGTGGCACTTCCTTGAAATATGCCAAAGAGCAACTCAAGCTCGATTTTTACGCCTCGGCATTTGAGTCAGACGAACGCGAGTATTTCGACATTCTCGGCCAATACTACATCAATGAACTCGAAACCGACCCTTCCAAAGAAGAATTTGGCGACTCCATTGCCACCCTCGGCGTGGGCGGTTTTCTCAACCATGGCCGCAACCGCTTGCGTGCCCAAATTTTTTCTGTCTACCACAATGGCAGCTATTTAATCGAAGATGGTTTTACCGATGTCAATAAAAACCGCAAACGCTACAACGAAATTTCTTGGGGTTTTCAGGTGCAGGCCGACCACTTCAAGGATCAGCTCAGCGAGTGGCGCCTCATCGACTCTTCTGGTTACAGCCTGCCGCAAACACAACCCGATTCAATTGTTTTGTTCGAAACCATCAAAGGCAATCTTGCGCTAGATGGCTACCGCAGCACCGCCTTTGTACAATGGTC
>CANHBA010000140.1 GCA_947458985.1 Flavobacteriales bacterium | reverse complement strand
TCTGCAACTCCATGTCTTTGAGTTTCTTTTCGGTGTCGAGCTCGGCAGCAAGTTTGCTTTTGTCTTGCTCCATGGCCGTAACGGCTTCTTTCACCGCTAAAGTTTTTTGGAGCTCAAAATTGCTAATTTGTGCCTTGAGTGAGGCTAGCTCAGCAGCGGCTTTATTTTGCAATTGCGCAGCCTCCATTTCTTTTGCGCGCAATGCTTCTTGTAGTTTTGCCTTTGCCTCAGAGTCGGCTAGTTTGAGCGCTTCCTCGCGTTGGCGCCCCAGTTCTTTCTCGCGTTTTTCGAGTTCAATCTCAAACTCGTGGTTCTTGACCTGCTTTAAGATATCGGCATAACCGGCGTCGTCGAGGTTAAACGTTTTAGTGCAATGCGGGCATTTGATTTCGTTCATGGGGCGGCGTTTGGAAAAGAGGATGTTAGCAATAGAGGGGCTTTGGATCAGCGGTCGATATCAAAAAACACCCAACGGTTGTTGATATATATAAAAACAAGATCATTGAATACTTGAGACTGCACGTAACGGTATAGGTTCTTGCTATATGTATCCGTTGCAAACTTCGATTTAAAGGCTTCGACTTCATGTTCTTTGGCATTCTCAAGCGCATCGTCATATTCAGTAAAATCGAACTCTTCTTGAATATCGTACATGATCACTTTTGAGTTGAAGGCATAAATGCTCGGATAATAAGTGACGCGATTGCGGACCATTTTTGGATACCAGCTTTTAAAATTGCTTCCGACGGTTAGCATTTCTGTTGAAGGCACATATACCAGTTGCTCTAAATTAAAATTGGAGTAAGAGCGCGAGAAATTAGCTGCGGTTTCAAGCGCTACTTTATCTTGAAAGTTAGCCATATTGGTCTGAAAATCTTGAAAGGTGGTGATGCGTTCAATGTCTTTTTCAGACTGAATGTCGTAGTCGAATTGTTGGGTGCTATTGCGAAAAACAAAATGAAGGTAATCTTTGGGCAGGGTTTGTTGTACGCTTGGGTCTCCGTTTACAATGCTATTGGTTAGCCCGGGAGGGCAGGGTTTGTTGGTGAGCAGTGTGTAAAGTGAGTCGAGATCTGCAAAACTTGGGCTGTGTCTTTCTACAAATGCAAGTAATTGGGCATAAGATTGGATATCTTTGATTTCTTTGCGCAAAGGATATACTTCTGCATTTTCTTCTAGGCCCTTGATGTATTGGCTCACGCGTGTTTCTGCCATTGCTAATAAATCGTCAAAACTCATGAGTTCTTCTGAAATAGTTACTTCATCTTTGAGTTCTTCTACTGAGCCCAATGCTCCTCCAGTACAGTCGTTGGTCTGACGCAGGCATTTGATGGGCTCTAGGCGGTCGTAGTAAACTTTATAGCGGTTGGTACAACCTTCCATTGAATTACTCAGAACGGCATAGAATGGTGCGTTGCCTTTGCAGTAATAGGTCAAATCACTTTTCGATTCATAGCCTGAAAATTGAATGATTTGCATGCCCGTACCATCGGCCATTGCTAGATAGCGAAATGTGATCTTCGGAATCACAGAAATTGGGTCTTCAGTGCCAATTTCTTCGGGTTTCCAAGAAAGTTGGATGGTTTCTTTGAATGCTTTGCTTTTGAATTGGGCATCCATTTTCACGATCAAATTATTGGTTTCAATAATGGGATTGTTACTTTGAGCTGCTAGAACAAAAGGCAGGTAAATACAAAGAAAAAGGCGGAGTTGTTTCATCATCATCAATTGAGTACACTAAATTACAAATTTGATGAGAAACAACTCCGTAGTGCGTTTATTTCTCCTCCACCAGCGTCGCATTAAAGCTGGTCAGTACGCTACTGGTGTTCACTGCTGGGTCATAGACCAACTGATGTAAGTCTTTGCCCTCCACGAATTCGAAATGATGCGTCAGGATGTTTTGGCAGTACAAGAAGTAGAGGTCGTAGCCTTCGCGGCCTCGAACGGCGTGTACGATATACACGAAGCGGTCGTCGGAAGGATTGACGTAATAGCTGGCAAAAAAGAGGTTTTTGCCTTTATTGTAGAGGAGGTCTTGCGTTGGGAAGCGGTGGGCCTTAAACACAGCTGTGACGGTTTTTTTAACCTCTGCTTCTTTGTCGACGTGAATAAAGTAGTTGCCGGCACCAATTTGTAGGAAGTCGTCTTCCATGAGTTGGAATTGATACTGGGCCTTGAGTGGAGCGGTAGCAAAAAAGAGCACTGTTACCAAGAGAAGGGTGGATTTCATATCATTTGTTTTAGCGTGAGGGAATTAGTCTTTTTTAGCACTGCGCTGTTGGTTGGGGCTTACATCGAGTACTGCGGGGTCGTGGATCACAGAAATGCGTCCATCGATTTCTTCTACATCGTAAAAGTAACGGTAGCGGTTCTCCATGTAGTAGCAAAAGATATGGTAGCCATTGACGTCGTTTTTGCGTCCTTTGAAACTATGTACTACATAGACATATTCGTTGTTGAGCGGGTCGTTAAAGGCGGTAGAAAGCAACAAGCTTTTGCCTTTGCGAAACGCAACTTGATAGGGCAAGCGGTTGTCCTGGAGCGTTTCTTGAATGATGCGCTTGGCATCGGTTTCTCGCGGGACAAACATGTAAAAATTGCCAAGGCCAAATTCGGCATATTTATTCATAACGGCCCATTGGGCATTAGCGGAGCGAGCAGCCAACAAAAAGGCGATCAGGAAGAAAATCATGACCACCACTGCGCCGTGGGGGTTTTCTTGGGCTTTATGCGCAGCATGCTGCCGCGCTGATAGAGACAAACGTTTCATTTCCATGAGTTTATAGGGTGAGTAAGAAAGTTTGGAGAAGCTTCTATACCCTACAATGGAAGGAGGCGTTTTTGGTTACAGTCTGAAATTTATTGCACTGTCTCTGGCTCGACAGCTACTCTACTTAAAGAATCTGAAATACTCAAAGCCTCGGCTACTTTTTTGAGGTGCGCTTTATTTTGCTGTTCAAGTTCTTTTACTGGTGTAAATGGCACGGTGGTGATGGGGAAGTCTTTGTTCATTTCGCCACTGTAATAAAATTCAAAGCAAAGGCCGCCGAACGTATATTCTTTGTCGCCCACTTTGAAGGAGGAACCACCTACTTTTGGATTGTTACTTGGCTTGCTCTTCTCGAAACCAAGGTTGAAGAGGGTGCCTACAATTTCTGGTCGGTAAGACAAATCATAACCTTCGCGTTGCCAATGTGCTTGGTATTGTCTGATCAAAAACGCAGTGTAGAGGTAGGCGTAGAAGTGGTCGCCGCCTTTGATGAGGCGCTGAATGGTTTTGTGCTGATGTGCCTTGATGCTGTCTACTACCAAACCAGGAGCGGCGTCGGTGGTATTCAGACACTTGTAAAAGTAGTCTCCGGGGTAGAATTTACTGTTTTTGTCGACGAGTTGCCGCTCGATGCGCAGGGCGGTGTGCTCCAAGATACTCGTGACACCATACCCGCGGTTATTGGGTAAAATTACGCTGTTGAACGGATACACATATTGCTTGAAGCGCTCGCGGTTGGCATTGAACATGCGCACTTGTTCGCCGACCAAGCACATCACAATCATTCTCGATTCTACACCGGCAATACGCGCCGCAGAGTCAATGGCTGCTTTGTCTTTGCGCACCGCGTTGCAAAACGTTTTCCAGACGGCGTAATTCGAGAATTCATACAAAGATTTGCGGTCTTTCTTGGCTTTAAGTGCTTTTAATTCTCGGTTAAATGCCTTGTTTTCTTTGAGTAAAAGTGCGGTGGCATTGAACATGCGTTGTGCAATGAAGAGGTCTTTGGATTGGTGATAGGCCGCACTGATTTTAAGCGCGTCTATTGGCTTGTATTTAGCCAACAAACCAATTTTTTGGAGCAACAAGTTTTCTTCGTTGTCGAAATTTTGTTTTTTGGCTTTGAGGTCTTTGCCGTATTGGCTCGCTAAATTCGAGAAGTAGCGGTTGTTGATGTCGACATTCCCTTTGGTGTTGGTCCATTTGAATTTAACTGCAAGTGCCGTAACGATCAAAAAAACGGCAAAAGCCGAGAGGAGGTGGAGGGCAATGTAATAGCTGATTTTAAGAATCTTGCGCTTTTTTTTAGGGGTTTGGGTGGGCTCCATTCAGTCTGTTTGATTTTCAGAGGCGAAAATTACGACATTTCTATAAATTTTGGAATTTCATGCCTTATATATTAAGGGAAACTAGAGCGATCCTATTTATAGTTTAAGAAGTTTTGAAAATGCCGTAATTTCGTTTCAACTTTTATATTGTTATGCGCATTTACTTTTTCTTTTTAAGTTTTACACTTTCTGTTCTGACATTTGCTCAATCACGCACCATCTCTAAAGCGAAAGAAGATTTTGCACAAAACCAATTCACTGAAGGGCTAGAGCGCTTGAACTCACTCAATAAAAATGCAAATGAGCAGGCCTTGCAAAACTATTTCAAGGCGTACTATTTTTGCTTGCCCAACAATCCAAGCTATGCTTTGGATAGCGCTTACAACTGTGTGGTGCGGAGTGCACAGTTATTTGGTACTTTGAGTGAAAAAGAACAAACAAGTTTGTGTACTGAATTTCTCATTTGCCCAGCGCGTTTTGTCTTACTCAAAGATTCAATCACCAACGAAATCTACACCGATTTAGCTCGTAAAAAAGACCTAGCAGGCTTCAAAAAATTCTGCGCTGTGTATCCAGATTCAAAAGCCTTTAATTTGGCTCAGCAAAAAGTAGAAGAGTTGAGTTTTGATCAAGCCATTGCGTCCAATGACCTTCTTCTTTTAGATGAATTTCTCAAAACATATCCGCAATCCAAGTACAAAACGCAAATCAATACGCAGCGCGAAAAGCTTCGCTATAATCAAGCGATAAAGGTCAATGCGTTGGCAACCTACCAGCAATATCTCTCTGATTTTCCAAATTCAGCCAACAAACAAGAGGTTTTAAATCGTGTGGAGATGCTGGTATATAACAACGCCAAAGTGGCTCATTCTGTAAGTATTTACAAAGACTTCTTGACACAATTTCCGTCTAGTAAATACAAGCTTGAAATCGAAGGGTTGGTTTATGATTTACGCTTTGAGACGGTTAGCGCACAAAACGATATTCCCTCTATTGAAGCTTTTTTAGTCGAATTTCCTAACGGCCCGCGCAATGAAGTACTCCTACAAAAATTAGCAGATAAATATTACGACAGAGCTAAAGCGAGTCCGACACTTGCCAATTTAGAGGCCTATTGCACCAAGTTTTCGGCGCCGAGCACACGCTATACCGAACTACACCAAATGCTTGAAAAATTGAGTTTTGACAACGCTGTAGCCGCACAAACCAAAGAGGCTTGGCAGAAGTTCTTGGCTCAATTTCCAAATTCAAATTTAATTGCTGAGGCCAGAATTGCACTTGCCGATTTATTTACCATAGCGCCGTATCTGAAAGCCAACGGACGCATGGAGTACAGGGATTTGCAAACCAATACGCCCCAATTCAATAAAGATTTTGATTTTGTAATGCCTTTTGAAAATGGCAGAGCTATTATACAAGACAAGGGTCTTTTTGGAGTCATCGATGAGCAAGGGAAGACACTCGTTACGGCTTATTATGATCAAATGGAGTCGTATTTCAATAGCCAGCTCATTGTAGGTTCAAAACTCAAGCCCGAATTAGTTGCATATTGGCAGAAAAACACCGACGATATATACAACGACGAATGGTCGCAAGCAGATATCTCCTCCTTAAAAAATCACTTGAGCACCATGACAACCTATGATGCGGATACGCCAGCAGCACAGGCCGCATATAGAAGGTATTTAGGAGCGTTGGTTTCGAGGAAATATTATTCGTATGCTGATTTTAGTTACGATGGTGACGAAGATGAGGATTTTCAAGAACTCGAAGAAAAAGCAGCCGCTGACTTCAATGCGATGGATCACACCCTTCATCTTTACACTAAAGGCCCATTTGTAACGAAGAAAGTAGACGTTTACGCCATTTTTGATACCTATGGTTATTTATTTGGTCAAACCAACTT
>CANHBA010000139.1 GCA_947458985.1 Flavobacteriales bacterium | reverse complement strand
TGATATTGACAGGGCCCGCACCGTAATCGTAGGTTGGGTTGGCCATGTAGCCATCGGTAAGGATGGTTTTCATGCTCGCTGCAGTAAGCTCTAAGCTTCTGTTGCCATTGCCGTAGCCGTCGAGACGTGTAATTTGTGGCGACGAACCGTAAGCGATGAGTTGTGCTGTTCCGCCTGCTTCTGGCATGGGGTTGTGTGGGATCACTTCAATGGGTTTGACTTCGCCAACTGCAGCCTTGCGGCTGGCAATGTAGCGTTTCTTTTGGCCGTCTAGTGAAAGGGGGTCGTTGGGCGAGTAATCTTTGAAATTGTTGTGCGCATAGGCAATGGCCATGTAGTAATAGCGCTTGAAATTCACGAGTTTTTTGTCGCCTTGTGCAAATTGGTCGGTCTGAACGCGGAAGCTATGCTGAATGCCCTTGTCTTCACCATTGACGCGCTGAACTGGAATGGAAGCGCCGAGCTCGTCGCTGAATTCAAAATTGATGATTTTACCAATGCCATCTTTGATATCGCATTGCGCTACCAAACGGGCCTGATCGGGGTCTTGGAGTTCTGAGCTCGATACCTTCGAATTGGCCAATTGATAAATTTGGTAACCTTGGAAATTGTAGGTTTTGTCGGCGTTAGGGTCTGGGGCTACAATAAAAGGATCGAATTCTTCGTATTCTTCTTTGTAATTATTGGAATTCACTGGATTGGACAGCATGATGATCACTTCATTGGCCAATTCTTGCGTTTGCACATCAGGTGCGTGGGGCCCGTCGAGCACTTTAAAGCAGTTTTCAAAAAGCGCTTGTGCTTTGTCGTCGGCCCTGCGTAGCGTTTCTACTGACGCAAATGGGTCGCCATTGCTCGAACGCGCCCAAACAACGCCAACTGTAATGTTGTTGACAGCTCCCGGTTTCAAGATAAATGGCCCAGCCGACTGCACAAAACGGCGGTCGTTGGGGGTGTTGTTGGCGGTTTGTTCGGTCCAGTTGGCTTGAGGGTTACCGCCGGTTCCCCAACCTTGTGGGTCGGTGTTGCCCGGGAACATGAAGTCACAGGGTGTGTTTGGATCGGCTTCGGGGTCTGAAATGTGTCCGCTACCGCCGTAAACGAATTTGGTGCCGTCTTTCCAGAAACCACGCAGATAGTTGTAGTAGTCGCCGGAATAGACAGGGTCGGTTTGGTTAGGGTTAGCGCCATTTGTAGTGTTTGAATAATACAAAAAGCGGCGCATGCCGAAGCGTTCATTGTCGATAACACCATCTCCAAAACCAATACCATTGAGCGCTTCGTTGTCCCAGATGCCGAAGGCGTTGTCAATGCCGTCGTTGTCTTGGTACGGGCCTTCAAAGAAATCTACGCCAATAGCTGGTGGTGAGTAACCGTAGCCCTTGAAGCCAGAGTTGTCGCCATCGTAGTTGTCGCCGTTGTAGTAGTAGCCTAAACCGCGGTTGACATCACAGCCCACGTAGTCGTCGTAAGGGTCGCCGAGCGCACCGTCGGTAAAGAAACCAAAATAGGTGTTGTAGAGTGTTTGGGTACCGCGGTTGATGAGTTCGTAGTTGTAGAAAGTCATGTTGTTGACTTCGTCGTTGGAAGCAAAAGCAAAGGCTTGTGCCCTGATTTCCATTCCGATTGGGTCGGCGCCAGTTTCGGTATGGATATTACCCTTGTCGTTCATGACCCACCAATAGTTGAGGTCACCATAAAGTGAGATTTTGCGCTCAGTACTGCAATCTTTGGTTTTTTTGATGTCGTACCAAGGAAAGTCGCCGTCTTGCCAGTTGTAGGTGCCGTCGTTGTTGTAGTCGTAGAAAGGTGCGAGGTAGTAGTCTTGGCCTTGAGATACATCGCCATGTGCAGGCCATTCTTTGATGATTTTTGGAACGGTGTAGTTCGGGAAAAGATCGTCTTGCGTATTGGTGCCGTTCTGCATGTCGTAGATACCGGCTTCGTACCATGCGTTGAACTCTCTGATTTCATCTTGACTCGACACGAAATGTTTGTCGAACTTAGAACAATTGTCGTAGGTAGTTTCGGCGAATACTTTGGAGAGTGGGCCGGTCCAGTAGTCTTGTCCGTTGCGGTAGCGCAAGGCAGCTAGTTTCAATTGGTTGTTGACGTCAGTACCTCCTAGCCAAAGCGCTGCTGTAAAAAGCGCATTGATGCCGGAGTTCTTTGGAACCTCGTACATCGAATAGTTTTGATTGGGTATTTGCCACAAATTGCCCGCGGTGTGCACCATGGCGCGCACGTTGTTGAGTTCCATGAAAGTGCTGTGGTTGGGCGGCGGGCAGTTGGCGCCTTTATTTTGGGTGTGGACAGTTGGCTTTTGCTGCCCCGTATAGGATTGGGCTGAAACAAAATGCGGTAAGGCAAAGCCTATTAAAAAGAAGGATAATAGTTTGTACATTAGGTCACTAAAGTACGTAAAAAATCGCAGTAAATTTGACTATGAAACAACTCGAAACCGCCGAAGACATTCACCAACTTGTTTCGGAGTTCTATGACAAAGTGCTGCAAGACGAAGTGCTTGCGCCATTTTTTACGAGACTAGATTTTGCGGCTCATTTACCTAAAATGGAGCAATTTTGGCGTTTTGCGCTATTGTCTGAGGCAGGTTACACCACAAATGTCACTGAAAAGCACATGCAAATGCCACTCCAAAAAGCCCATTTTGACCGCTGGCAAGCGCTTTTTAACCAAACCATTGACGAGTTATTTGAAGGAGAATTAGCTCAGCAAGCCAAGCAACGCGCAGCTGTTATTGGCTGGACCATCAACGCTAAAATGAACCCGGAGCACTAAATAAACATTTGAATCTTCAAAACTAAAGTGGGGCAGGGTCTTTGGGTTGCAAACTTGCGCTTATTTTTGAATCATGGCAAATAAAGCAGACATCTATAGCAAGCGCGGTATTCGTACCGGTTATGTTTCTACAGTTATCGGAATTTCCTTGGTTATTTTCATGATTGGTTTGGTATTGGGCGGCATTTTCGGCTTGCGTAGTATCGAAAAACAAGCCAAAGAAAACATCCAAGCCGATATCTTTTTCAAATCTGAACTCAACGATGCCGATATCAAGCAAATAGAAGAACAACTCAAATCTTGGCCAGAATTTTCGGACGTTTTCTTTATTTCTCCAGAGCGCGCCATCCAAGAATTTGCGGGTGAAAGTGAAGTAGAAAAAGAAGTATTATCGCTGTTTGATGCCGAAAACCCACTCCCAGCAACTATTGGTATCAAGCCAAAAATGGAATACGCCAGCCGCTCAGGTATGGCAGGCATCAAAAGAAAGTTAATGAGTCGGTTCAAGGATGAGATTGACGAAGTCAACTACGATAAATCAAGTGTAGCCAACGTCAATTTAGGTTTCAAGCAGTTTGCGATTTTGTTTTTGGCAGTTGCCCTCCTTTTGATCATAATTGCAGTAGCCATGATCAATAACACCATTCGCTTGGCTTTGTATTCCAAGCGCTTTACCATCAAGACCATGCAGTTAGTAGGCGCCACCTCCATGTATATCCGCAAACCGTTTTTGGGCCAGGCACTATTTCAAGGGCTTTTGTCTTCCCTCATTGGTTTGGCCTTGTTACTAACAGTTTTTTATGGCCTCAATAATTTGCTAGAAACCATTCAAATTGCCTACACCATTGAAAGCTTCTTGCTGCTCATCGGTTTGCTATTTGTGATTGGCGTTTTTATTACAATGTTATCTACGTGGTTTGCCTTAAACAAGTATCTTCGTATGAAATTAGATGATCTTTATTAATTATGAAGGACCCTATCAAACACTTTGGTTTTGACCCTGCCAACTACAAATGGCTTTATATTGGCTTAGGTATCAACATACTTGGTTTTCTGCTCATGATCGGCGGCGGCTCTGACGACCCCAAAGTATTTAAAGAAGACGAGTTGTTCAGTTTTGTGCGCATTACCTTAGCGCCAATACTTATTGTTGTCGGCTATATCGTGATTTTCTACGCGATCATGAAGCGCAACAAAAAAGACCAAACAGAAGCATAAACCATGACTTTTCTCGACGCTATTCTTTTGGCCATCATCGAAGGCCTGACTGAGTTTTTGCCCATTTCGTCCACCGGCCACATGATCATTGCCTCTACTTTTATGGGCAATTCCAGCGATGACTTCGTTAAGCTTTTTACGGTTGCCATTCAGTTTGGCGCCATTCTTTCTGTGGTGTTGGTTTACTTTCAGAAATTTATTCAGTCTTTTCGTTTTTATTTGTTGCTCGGCGCTGCTTTCATTCCAACTGGCATCATCGGTTTGTTGGCTAAAAAACACATCGATGCACTTCTAGAAAATGTAGCTGTGGTAGCCTGGTCTTTGCTCATTGGCGGCATTGTTTTGTTGTTTGTCGACCGCTTTTTTGCCGACAACGAAACCCAAGAAGAAGAGCAACCACTCGATTTCAAATCTGCTATCATTATCGGAACGGTCCAAAGCATCGCCATGATCCCCGGTGTATCGCGTTCAGCAGCCACCATTATCGGCGGCCTGAGCCAAAAACTCACCCGCAAAGCAGCGGCTGAATTTTCGTTCTTTTTAGCGGTGCCTACCATGTGTGCAGCTACACTCAAAAGTATGTACGACGAAAAAGAATTGCTCCTGCAGTCTAGCGGCCATGAATGGTTGTTGTTGTTGGTTGGTAACGTAGTGGCATTTATCGTGGCCTACCTCGCCATTAAATCGTTCATTTCTTTTCTGCAGAAGAAAGGTTTCCGCGCTTTTGGCTGGTACCGAATTGCACTAGGTGCAGCCTTGCTTATTTTGCTCGCTATGGGCGTTGATCTTCAAATGGCTGGCTAATGCTCGATATACAAGACGGCCTCACTATTTTAGTCGACAAACCCTACCACTGGACTTCCTTCGACGTAGTCAATAAAATCCGCTGGAACCTCAAAAAAAAGTTGGGTGTTAAAAACGTGAAAGTTGGCCATGCAGGCACGCTCGACCCCTTAGCTACCGGTTTACTAGTGCTTTGCTTAGGCAAACACACCAAGCTTATTGAAGGGCTCACCAACGATACCAAAACCTATACCGGAACATTTTTAGTGGGTAAAACCACCCCTTCTTTCGATCTAGAAACCGAATACAACCAAGATTTCGAAACCGCACACATCGACGCTGCACTGCTCGAAAGCGTGCGTACTTCTTTTATGGGCGTTCAACTCCAAACACCTCCTATATACTCCGCAAAGCAAATAGATGGCAAGCGCGCCTATGATTTTGCCCGCGCAGGGAAGACCGTAGAAATGAAGCAAAGCCAAATCGAAATTCTTGATTTTAGCATAGACAGCACCCGCTTCCCTGAGCTAGACTTTCAAATTACGTGTAGTAAAGGCACTTACATCAGAAGTATTGCCAGTGATTTTGGCACCAGACTAAACTCAGGAGCAACACTTATTGCACTGCGCAGAACGCAATCCGGCAACTTTAAAATGGAGAATGCGAAAAGTGTAGACGAATGGATTGAGCTGATCAATCAAGAAGAAGTCTATATGCCATGAAATGTATAGGCAATGCGCAGCTATTCCTTAATGTGTTTTAATTTTTCCTGAACGTCGCGGATCAGGCGATTATAGTTATTGATCTTTTCTTGGTATCCATTTTCTTCGGCGCGGTTTAGTCTTTTTTGAAGGTAGTGTAAGCGACGTCCTAACTTGTATTTGTCCCATTTGTATAAGATGCGTTTCATGGTGCAAGGTTTTAATGAATACTGAATTTTGTGCCCTTTTGGCTTCCTTTAAATTTAGCTAATATTTAATTTACATCAAACTTATATAGTGTTGGTTGGTTACTTTTTTGTTTGTATCTTTGTGGCCCTGAAAGTCGAAAAGAATGCCTCGGTGGCGGAACTGGTAGACGCGCTGGATTCAAAATCCTGTTCTTTCGGGAGTGCCGGTTCGATCCCGGCCCGAGGTACAAAAGCCCCTGAATTTCAGGGGCTTTTTTTATTCCCCATTGTTTTTCTACTCTGAAAAGCAAGGCTTCGTCATCGTGATGGCCTCTCCAGCAATGTAGTT
>CANHBA010000138.1 GCA_947458985.1 Flavobacteriales bacterium | reverse complement strand
GGCATTTTATTGGTTCTGCATAAGCTTTTTGTAAAATACTTTGGAAGTCCGGATCACAAAATTTGGACAGCACTGTCTTGGTTGCTTACTTTTGTGTGTGTTGTTTTGCTTTGGATTCCGTTTAGAGCTCAAAGTTTGACAGATACATATATTGTCTTCGGAGCCATCGCAAAAGGTCTAGATTGGCAAACTTTGTCCATTTTCTGTACTCAAAATTGGGCTTTTGTACTTGTGCTCGTATTGGGCTTTTCTCTGACCTTACTTTCGACTTCACTCAAAGAAAAGGCCATGCAGTATTATTTAAAAGAGCGTTATGTCGTCAAGTTGTTGCTATTTATCATTTTAATTCAACTCATGTATGAATTTCAGTCTACTGAAATACAACCATTTATTTATTTTCAGTTTTAGTATTACCTGCTTACTGAACTTTTCTTGTGCGTCTTATGCACAAAAACCATATACTATTTTACATATAGGTGACTCACATTTACAGCCCAATAATTTGAGTGGCATGACGCGTTACCAATTGCAAAAAGAATTGGGCAACGCAGGCAGGGGCCTGATTTTCCCCTACGGTTTAGCCAAAACCAATGGACCCAAAGACTTTACTTTTACAAGCAACATCGCTTGGACTTCCTCCTGGATTACCAAACCAAATTCACAAGCCATAGGATTGACAGGTATTTCTATTCAAAGTACTGCCACAAGTGGTTATATGAAATGGGCAACAGGGAAAGACACCTTAGATTACCCCGCTACATTGGGTAAAGTGTCGTATGCAATTCAAGATTGTCAAAATTGTGTTGTAGAGGTCAACGGGATCAAAAAGACATATGTAAATCAAGTTCAATTGGCAGACACCTTGAACTTTTCAATTGCGTCGGATACTTCGTTGATCGCATTCAAAGGATGCACATTTACCTTACTTGATTTAATGGAGTATACCAACAACCTTGGCATCATTTATCATTCCACTGGTGTTGCCGGAGCTACATTTAAAAGCTACAACGACAATTCAAATTTTGAGAAGGGTCTAAAACTCCTCCTTCCCGATATGGTTGTAGTAAGTTTAGGCACCAATGAAAGTGTAAAGAAGTGGGATTCCATTGCTTTTGAAAAAGAGGTTCGGACATTTATCGATAGGATCAGAACCAATACTTCTGCAGCAAAGATTGTCTTGGTCTTGCCAAATGAGAATTACATAAAGGTCAATGGCAGCTATGTCTACAATACAAGAATAGATGCTGTTCATGCGGTACTTTTGAAAGTGGCAAGTGAGCAAGAATTACTTACCTATGACCAACAACAAGCCATGGGAGGGAAGGGCTATATGCTCCAATGGAAGCAACAAGGTTTGGTCAACGACGACCACATCCATTTTCTTCGCAAAGGTTATCAAAAACAAGGTTTTTTATTGGCGAACTACCTCAAGCAACAACTAAAAATGACTCAAAATGATTAAATCAATCTGGCTTTTCTTCTTTACGCTTTGCCTCACTTTTAGCTCTTGTTCGCAAAGTGCGAAAGAAGGCGCTGCAAAAAACACAGCCATTCCTTCAGACACCTTGAAAAAAGAAGCGGTGGTTTCTAATGGGCGTTTCGAGGCGTTAAAATTAGTGCGCGTCATTCAAAGTAAAGTCCAATTTCCCAAAGACTCCAATTGGTTCTATGAAACGGCGATCAATTCGCCGAAGTCAGCGATTTATGCACAAGATGGCAGTAAGTTTTACATCAATTCTTTGGAAGGATACACGACAGCCGTTTTTGATGCCAAAACACTCGCTAAAATCAAAGAAATCCGTCATGAATTCAATGCCAGTAATCGCTCGCTCTTTAAGAACAATGAAACAACTGTTTTTGGGTACCAATTCAAGCAGCAAAAAGAAGACTACAATACTTTTTTAGGCAAGCCAGTAGAAAGTTGTTTGTCTCACGACGGCAAATACCTATGGGTTACCTACTATCGCCGAAATTGGGATCCGAATGCAGAGTCGCCCTCGGCAGTGGCAATTATCGATACCAAAACAGACGAAATTGTGCGCGTCATGCCTTCAGGGCCGCTGCCAAAAATGATTGCTTGTTCAGCAGACAACAATTATATTGCCGTAACGCATTGGGGCGACAACACCGTGGGACTAATAGACATTTCAAGTCAAGACCCTATGGATTTTACTTATGTGTCGCATATCATCATCGACCAACAAGTCGTTACCAACTTTAGTGGCAACGTAGACCGCGATAACAACTGTAGTAATTGTTTGCGCGGCACTGTTTTTACCGAAGACAACCAGCATATTCTCGTTGCCAAAATGGGAGGGAATGGCATTGCCGTCATTGATTTACCGTCGAGAAAGTACCAAGGCACCATTACGGGTTCTTACCTGAACCTGCGCCACATCGCGCTAAACAATGGCGACATCTATTTAAGTTCCAACAAATTTGGGGCTGTTCAAAAAGCCAACTTAGCCGATGTTTTAAAGCAAACGTTCAACGAACAACATATTTTAGAATATAAAAATTGGCAAACTGTCATGGTAGGCGCCGGAGCCCGCACTATTGATGTCACGGCCGACGGAAAATACACTTTTGCTTGTGTCAATAACGCCTGTAAAGTGGTGGTCATCGACAACGAAAACATGAAGGTGATTTACGAAGTAAAGGCAGAGGCGTTTCCTGTTGGCATGGCGTTGTCGCCCAACAACAAGCAGCTGATTGTCACCTCTCAAGGCAAGGATTCAACTCCCAATTCTGGAAATGCCGTCATGGTTTTTGATGTCGATTTCGCAAACAAAGAAGCGGGCAATTAAAGGCGCTAGGCTGCTTTGATTTTTAAGTAATTCAAAGGTATCTTTCCTTGCGGTATTCAGTACTCCTGATCCGATACTTCCTTCTTTTGAGGCCGTTGTGAATACTTATTTGCTTTTTGTCAAGATCGACACTTACTTGACAAGGTTGACTGAGCGTACCTTTTTTTCTTTTGTGGGTAATGGTCAAATCAAAATTGAGTTTGTTATTTGCTTCAGACATGGTCCATTTTTCAATTTTCCCGTAACAATTGTATTTCTCATTATCCCAAATATAAAAGTCAGCATCTTTCATATTGAGAAGCAAAAAGAAATCTTGTCTGTAGTAGATCGGGTCGAGCAAATGTGACTTCCATTGACCTCTATAGCTCGAGAAGGACATGGCAGTTGTCGTATCAAATATCGGGATTGGTTTTGGATGTATCGAAGTTGTCGGCGCAGGATCAACTACTCGGTATATAAACCTGAATCCGACTTGCGGTGAAGGCAGTGTGATTTCCTGCCCAAATTTCTTGTTATTGGGGTTCGTTAAGTCCATTTCGTCGTTGATATGACACTCGTGCTCAAAACTTGCAAAAGAGCCACCAATGGCGAGTGGCGAGTCGAGAAGCGCCTCAGCTACGTTACCATTGAGTTGCTGTTTTTTTAAATGCGCATCCTTGTAGAGCATTTGCGTTAAATCAAAAGCACCAACAGGGCAGGTCAATTCATACCCATCTGCGCGCCTCGCTTTTTGGATTTCTTTGCGGTAAGTTTGCTGATAAGCGCTGTCTTTGCGGTAAAAGTAGGGATCTACAAAAACATGTTCTGGCAAGGGGCTAAAATTCAATATATAAGTAGCGTTTCTATCCGTAGGAATATGCGATTGCCACGAAAATAGCCTGTCTTCAGGCCCGCCAGCAGCGGCATACCACTCCTCATAAGTGGGCAGGCTGATTTCGATTTTTGAATGCTTGCGTTTCGGGTCAGTATTGTATTGATTTTCGAGCCATTGACAAAAATCGAGCATAGCTGCTTTGTCAATATTGCAAACAGGATAATCCGGAAATTGGGTATGGTATTGCGTGTACTGTAAAATAGAAGTTTCCGCACTCCATAATGAATCATTTGGCAGGGATTTTTTTAATTTTTCACCCTCAAGTGAACTCAGATAAGTGTTGTATAGTGCATTGCACACCTCAAAATTAGAGATGTAAAAAGCGCTGTCTTTTTGTGGTATTAATGAACAAGTATTTTCAATTGATTTGGCCGAAATATCTGGTAATCTTGTAGTGGTATGATACGCCACAACCTCCGCAAAAATACGCATGCCGACATGTGCATTTGTTGGTCTCTCCAGTTTTTCTGCATGTTGAATAGTTGCTTCATGTAATTGGTCTTGCCATGAACCGCCTTTTGAGATTTCCGGATCCGCGACCATCTCAGCAACATTGCCAATTATATGATATAAACCATACTGATTGTGTTTATATGTACTTACCGGAAAGGTGATGTCTCCATAAGAGTCGTAGTAGTTGTTCCCATTAAATAGGGTGTAAGTGTCTCGGTTGGGTGCGTAGCGCGTACCTATAACATTGGCTTGCGCAAATCCTTTGAATTTCCCTTCTTCTACGTACAATGAATGCGTACCCCAGGGATAAAGCGTGTTTTTAGGTAAACCAC
This sequence comes from Flavobacteriales bacterium, assembly GCA_947458985.1. Classification (GTDB taxonomy): domain Bacteria; phylum Bacteroidota; class Bacteroidia; order Flavobacteriales_D; family Crocinitomicaceae; genus UBA952. Next base: position 1,608 of record CANHBA010000138.1, on the reverse strand, counting down.
CGAGTGCTGCTGTTTCCCATTCTTCTTCAGTGGGTAGTCTGAATACAATTTGCTTTATTTTGGGATCATGCAGTGAAATATTGGTTTGCTTACTTAGCCAATCACAATAAGCAAGTGCTTGTTTGTAGCTAAGCCCTACAATCGGATAATCTTTGTAAGCCGGATGTCTCAGGTAATAGGTGACATATTTCTCATTGATACTGAATTTGGAACTCCAAACCAGCGTATCAGGAAGCGCAGCCTTGTAAGCTTCTGTCCCAAGGTTTTGTTGCACCCATAATGTATAGGCCAGATATTCACCATTTGTGAGCTCGAAAGTGCTGGCATATAAATTAGGCGTTCCGCAACTTCGGAAGTTTGTCTGGCGGTGATTGACGCGCAAAGGTTCTTGACTCAAGGAGAAAAAACCGGTTATACAGAGGAGAACAAGTAAGGATAACTTCATCAATTGCTTTTTTTTCAAATAATGAAAAGCAATAAAATGAGTTTGGTTACAGGGTGGGGCCTGACCTTACCTTCTCAGGAACTTTGTGTATGTCTCCTCCTGAGATTCACCAAATTTGGAGCAATCCATGCCAATGAATTCTGGGTCGGCTTGCAGGTAAATTGTATTTCCGTTACTGATTCTAAACTTTAAGTAAGGATAATCAGCTTCGCCAACATAATAGGTGATTTCACCTGGTACATCAGGTTCGGTTGTCAAGCGTTTGGCAGTCCCTTCATTTTCTATCATGCATCCCCATTCATCATTGACGCCGTATTTGAATGAAAAGTCAAATGCTTCATCTAAGGTGTGGTTGCTGATGGTAAACACCTGATTTTTTGAATTGTAATAGCTGCCATTTAATAATTTTGCTTTCTGACCTATAGCTTGCGCTTCTTGCATACTGCGCAGTGAGTCAGTCACCTTTCTATTGGTTTCTTGAAGTGTTGCTATTTCAGCCACAAAATCCAGAGAATCACTGCTTTTTTTCTCTGCTATTTGTATCCGTAGCGCCCTTTCGCTTTGAAATGTTTTTTTAACACTTTCCAATTGTTTTTGCGTCTCACTCAGCTCATTTTGCAGTAAACTCTTTTCAGAAGCGCATTCTTCCTTCAATTTTATTTGTTCCTTTTGTAATGCTGATTTCTCAGAATTTAATGCGTTGCAAACGTTTGAGATGCTATCGATGCGCGCGTTTAAGACCAGGATTTCCTCTTTTTTAGATTGGGCTAAAAATAGGGTGGGGAAGGATAAAAAGAGGATGATAAAATGCTTCAAATGCATGGCGTTTTTTGAATCAAAGATAATGTGTTTTAGGTTTGGTTAAGACGCCTCTTGATGTTCAAATAAATACAGTCTCCAATGAACCAATTCTAGGCATCAAGCGCGGGTTCTCTTTTTTCGGTTTTAAACCTCTAAATGTGCTTGATGAAAATGGTGCAATAATAGGAACATTAAACCGTCAATTCAGAATTGGAGGAGCTAAAGTTGAAATCAACGATAAAAGCGGCAAACTTGTCTACACCCTCAAAGGAAATTTAATTGGTTGGGATTTCAAAATTTATAAAAACGACCAAATTGTTGCCGAAATCACTAAAAAATGGGCAGGACTAGGAAAAGAACTC
>CANHBA010000137.1 GCA_947458985.1 Flavobacteriales bacterium | reverse complement strand
GAACCCAACTTGCGCATTACCTTCAATGGTCCGGTTTTGCGTCGGACAAAAAATTTGTATCTCATGATTACCGGCGCCCAGAAAAAAGCAATTTTCGAAGACAGCGACCAGCATCAACTCCCTATTGCCGCCTTTAAAAAGGCCTTGACTCATACTTTCTATACTCCTGCATCATGATCCATCCTACAATTGCCCAAATCACCGAACGCATCATCAATAGAAGCAGCACTACACGCAAAGCTTATTTGGCACAAATAGATGCCGCCTATTTGACTGGTGTGCACAGAAGCACCCTTAATTGTGGCAATTTAGCGCACGGCTTTGCAGCGTGCAACCAACACGACAAAGACGCTCTTGCAGCAGATATCGTCCCGAATTTAGGGATCATTACGGCCTACAACGACATGCTATCGGCACATCAAGTTTATGAAGATTACCCCAAAGCGATCAAGCAATACGCCAATGAATTTGGTGCAGTGGCACAAGTTGCAGGCGGTGTTCCGGCTATGTGCGACGGCGTTACACAAGGGCAACCTGGCATGGAGCTTTCACTTTACAGCCGTGATGTCATTGCCTTGTCTTCGGCAATTGGACTTACACATAATATGTTCGACGCTGCCCTTTATCTTGGAATTTGTGACAAAATTGTACCGGGCCTACTCATGAGTGCTTTGCGTTTTGGCCACTTACCGGCGGTTTTTATGCCCGGCGGGCCTATGCCGAGCGGTATCAGTAATGAAGAAAAATCGCAGATCCGCCAAGCATATGCTGAAGGTAAAATTGGGCGCGAAGAATTACTCAAAGGCGAATCCGACTCCTACCATTCCCCAGGCACCTGTACTTTTTATGGTACCGCAAATAGCAACCAAATGCTCATGGAAATCATGGGCTTGCATTTACCTGGGTCGAGCTTTGTAAATCCCAATACCCAACTTCGCGACCTTCTCAATAAAGAAGCTGTAAAAGTTGCAATCCAAAATGTCCGTTTAGGAAAGGAACGTAGCCTTGCCAATTTGTTCGACGAAAAAACAGTGGTAAACGGTATCATCGGGCTGCTCGCTACTGGTGGCTCAACCAATCACACCATCCACCTCATTGCCATTGCCCGCGCAGCTGGAATCATTATCAACTGGGACGACATGTCCGATCTTTCGGCAATTGTGCCACTCATTACGCGCATGTATCCGAATGGCGCAGCTGACGTCAATCACTTCCATGCTTCGGGCGGAATGGGCTTTGTCATCAGAACGCTCCTCGACAACAACTTGCTACACGAAGACGTTCGGACCATCATTGGCAAGGGAATGCGTGCATATACACAAGAACCTAAAATCCAAAATGGAACGCTTGTTTGGCAAGAAGGCGCTGCGCAATCCTTGAACCTCTCGATCATCAGACCGGCAAACGAACCTTTCACAGCAGATGGCGGCATCAAACTCTTGAAAGGCAATTTAGGACGCGCTGTGATCAAAACTGCAGCCGTCGCACCAGAACACCGCATTGTTGAAGCACCGGCAATTGTTTTTTACGAACAAGCCGACCTTATTGCAGCCTTCAAGCGTGGCGAACTAGACAAGGACTTTATTGCTGTTGTACCTTTTCAAGGGCCAAAATTCAACGGCATGCCTGAATTGCACAGCCTGACCCCTACACTCACTATTCTTCAGAAAAAAGGATTTAAAGTTGGGTTGGTAACCGACGGCCGCATGTCCGGAGCTTCAGGAAAAGTCCCAGCAGCCATCCACCTTACACCCGAAGCCTACGACGGAGGGCTGATCAGTAAAATCCAAACGGGTGATTTGATCAGACTTGACAGCGAAAATGGCGTGCTTGAAGTACTAAACGACACTACTGTTGTACAGCGCACTGCTGTCCAAAAAGACAATAGTCAGTTTCAATTTGGCCGCGAATTATTTGCTAAGTTGCGTGCTGGCGTCAGCATGAGCGAAGAAGGCGCGTCGTTTATTGTCTAGGAAGAATGAAATTCTAGACTGCTTTTCTCTATTGCGCTTCTGTAACCTCTTCCTTCCAAATGATTGAAGCGAGTACAGCCAAGAGCAAGGCCCCTAACACTATAAGTAAGGAAATGCTCGCTTCTATATGAAAAAATGGAGCGATGAGCATTTTGACGCCGATAAAACTCAAAATGAAAGCCAAGCCATATTTGAGTTTAGAAAACATATGGATGGAATTGGCCAATAAGAAATACATGGAGCGCAAGCCAAGTACCGCAAAAATATTGGAGGTATACAAAATAAGCGGATCATTGGGTGCAATGGCAAAAATTGCCGGTATAGAGTCTATAGCAAAGATAAGGTCAGTCGTTTCAATGACCATTAAGACTAAAAATAATTTAGTTGCAAAACGTTTGGTGCCGCGCTTGACAAAAAAGTGATCTTCGTGGTAGTTTTTGGTCACGGGAAATACCTTTCTGAGTAAGCGAGCGCCTAAACTTTTGTTAAAGTCTTTTTTGTTGTCTTCTTCGGAATCCGTGAGTGATTTGATTCCGGCATACACTAAGAATGCGCCAAAAATGGTGAGAATGAGGTTGGGTCTGAAGAAGAACCCAGGTTGAGCATGTGCGCCTTGATCAAGGCTAAACTGATAGCCAAATAATTCAAAGGATGGTAAATACGTCAGTTTAATGAGTCCGATACCTGAGAAGATGAAAATCCCTCTGAATACTAAGGCCCCGATAATGCCCCAAAATAAAACACGGTGCTGTAACTTGCCTTCGAGTTTGAAGAACTTGAATACAAGAATGAAAACAAACATGTTGTCTACGGAGAGTGCTTCTTCTATCCAATAAGCCGATTGATATTCGGCAAACTTACCAAAGCCCATCTGAAACCAAATGAGCGCACTAAAACCCATGGATAAACCAATCCAGATGAGGGTCCAGCGCAACGCTTCTTTGTTGGAGATTTGGTGCGATTTCTTATTGACCAGACCTAAATCGATGAGTAACATCGTGAAAATCACGACTACAAAAATGGCAAGTAACCAAGGGTTGAAATTCATGCGAAAAAACGTTTGAACAAAGTTAAAAAGAAAGCCACATGAAACTCATGTGGCTTTCTATAAATCGGTAAAAAGAAGAGCTTATTTTTTCTCGAGCAAATAAGCGACTGCGTTGGCAGCGTTTACAAAACCACCTGTAATGCAGAGGTCTTTCATTTTGGCTTTTTCACCATTTGGCGCCACAACTGTTTTTTTGTAGGTAGCTGTAGTGGCCATTAATACTTCGCGTACTTGCGCAGCAGTTAATTCAGGAAAATAACTTCTGATGAGTGCAGCTACACCAGCTGTTGCTGGGCAAGCCATTGAGGTACCGCTTGCGTTTTCGTAGTTGTAGTCAGGAACGGTAGAATAGATATCTACGCCTGGTGCGAAGAAGTCTACGGTTGTGGCACCGTAGTTAGAGAAATCGGCAATGATTTTCTTGCCGCTTTTAGAGCTGCTGCTTGCCCCTACTTCAATCCAGTTTGGTGCAGTTGTTTTGTTGTCTAAACGACGTGTTGGGTAAGAATCCTCTACATCCTTATTTTTAGCATCGTTACCTGCGGCATGAACAAGCAATACATCTTTGCTGCGCGCGTATTCAATGGCAGCATCTACGTAGGATTTGTTTGGTGTCCAGTATTTACCAAAAGACATATTGATCACCTTTGCACCGTTGTCTACGGCATAAATGATTGCATTGGCAACGTCTTTGTCGCGCTCATCACCATCAGGAACTGCGCGCAGTACCATAATGCGTACGTTGTCGGCAACACCATCGATACCCATTCCGTTGCCTCTTGAAGCTGCAATAATTCCGGAAACGTGTGTGCCGTGCATGGCGTCTGGGCCTTCGTAGCGGTTGCAACCGTAGATTTTGCTGGTGAGGTCGTTCGGGTTGTCGCCAACAATTGCCATGCGGATAGAATCTGCGTCGCGCATAGACATATCGAGTGCACCTTGCATGGACTTCAGCGCCCCTGCAATTTCTGTATTGAGTTGTTCTGCAGGAATCATCAGTAAGATGGCGTTCATGCGGTTTTGAATGCGTTTGTCGGTTTCAGTTGCTGGAACAAAGGCAGTATTGGTTTCTTTCGAAAAAGAAGTGCCTGATTGTTGTTCAACGCGCTGCATGTATTCTGCCAACATGCGGACGTTTTTAACTGAACTTTCTTTTTCTTCGATGTCTTTTTCAAAAGCGATTTTGATTTTTTCGTAAGTAGCAAAACGAGCGAGTTCTGCACTTGGTATATCTTCTGCTTTTTTACCTTTGAAATAAGCGGATTCTGTACGGTACATGCGCGCAAGTTCCAAAGCTTCTTGACCGATGTCTTCGGTTGCCCCACCGAGGAAAGACCAACCATTGACGTCGTCAATGTAGCCGTTTTTGTCGTCGTCGATGCCGTTGTTAGGAATTTCGTCTTCGTTGACCCAAATGACATTTTTTAAATCGGGATGGTAGGTTTCAACACCAGAGTCAATGCCGGCAACAATTACTGTTGTAGATTTTTTGCCAGCAGCATTGAGCATTTCGTATGCTTTAGTGGCACCGGTTCCATAAACGCCATCGGCTTTAGGGTCTTTGAGGTACCAATTGAGGTTTTCAGGACCTTCTGTTTCGCTTTTCTGAGCAAAGGAAACCAAAGATAGGCCCACGAAAGAACATAAAATAAAGTTTTTTGTCATGAGTTTTTTTTGTTTGAGAAAACGAAAATACATTTTATTTTTCGCTGAAGGAAATCTTGTTGAAAAGTTACTTTGTGGAGAAAACGTTCAAAACAATGTAAATAATGTTACAATTTAAGACAAAACAAAGCGCTATTTTTGCCCAAAACTATCATCATGAGTCAAATTGAACGCATTTCTTGTCTAATTATCGGATCTGGCCCAGCGGGCTACACAGCTGCTATTTATGCTGCAAGAGCCGACATGAAACCCGTTATGTATCAGGGTATGCAACCTGGTGGGCAACTTACCACTACCAACGAAGTTGAAAATTTCCCAGGATATCCTGACGGCATTACAGGCCCTGACATGATGCTTCAATTGGAAGCACAAGCCAAGCGTTTTGAAACAGATGTGCGCAGTGGTTTCATCACCAAAGTCGATTTCTCTGGCAGTGTCCACAAATGCTGGACCGAAGATGGTCATGAAATCCATGCCGACACCATTATCATTTCAACTGGAGCTTCTGCCAAATATTTAGGGCTTGAAAGCGAACAACACTACCTCAAATTAGGCGGTGGTGTTTCTGCTTGTGCAGTTTGCGACGGATTTTTCTACAGAAACCAAGAAGTAGTCATTGTTGGTGCCGGTGACTCCGCCTGCGAAGAAGCACACTACCTTTCTAAGCTATGTACAAAAGTAACCATGTTGGTGCGCCGCGATGAATTCCGCGCTTCGAAAATCATGGCTGACCGCGTGAAAAAAACACCAAATATCGAGATCCGTTTCAATACCGAAACCTTAGAAGTTTTGGGCGATGGCCAATTGGTAACTGGTGTGCGTGCCATTGACCGCAGCAACAACCAAGAAAGCGAAATCGCTTGTACTGGTTTCTTTGTAGCTATTGGTCACCAACCCAACACCGCTGTTTTCCAAGACTACATCGACCTCGACGAAACAGGCTACATCAAATACGCACAACCTGGTACCAGCAAAACAAATGTTGCTGGGGTATTTGTTGCTGGCGACGCCGCAGATAAAACGTATCGTCAAGCCATTACCGCTGCCGGTACAGGCTGTATGGCTGCTTTAGATGCAGAACGCTATTTAGCGGCAAAGGGGCATTAAACCTATAATGGTCTTGATTTTTACAGGAATCCAATAAATTCCGCTCGAAATTCAATTATAAAAAAGCAGTGCTCAACGCACTGCTTTTTCATTTAACAACTTTATAAAGTGAAAACCCTTGGGGCTATACCCTTGGTTGTAAAAGAACTTATGGGCTTTGAAATTACTCGTGTAAGAATCCAAAGCCAACATATTGCAATTTTCTTCAACTGCAGTTTGTTCTAAGGTCTGAAAAATCAATTCCCCCACGCCCTTACTTCTATAGGCCGGATCCACAACAATATTATCTAATTCTAAAT
>CANHBA010000136.1 GCA_947458985.1 Flavobacteriales bacterium | reverse complement strand
CTATCGTAGTCAAATACGCATAATCGATACTATTCATTTTTTAAAGCAAAACAAATGTTTACTTTATTACTTATCGTAATTGGCATCGCCCTGCTTTTTGACTTAGTCAATGGGTTTCACGACGCAGCCAATTCCATTGCAACGGTTGTTTCTACTAAAGTACTCACGCCTTTTCAGGCCGTACTTTGGGCAGCCATGTTTAATATCATTGCTTTTTGGGTTTTCGATATGAGTGTCGGCAATACCGTTGCCAAAACAGTAGACAACAACGCTATCGACCTCTGGGTAATCCTCGCAGGTTTGTTAGCTGCTACTTTTTGGAACTTACTTACCTGGTGGTTAGGTATCCCCTCCTCTTCATCTCATACACTCATTGGTGGCTTTGCTGGCGCGGCAGTTGCCCATGCGGGTATTGATGTAATTGCGACTGGCGAAATCATTAAAGTCATTTTATTTATATTTCTAGCTCCTTTTATTGGTGGATTCATTGCGTATCTCATTGCTGTAGTCACTATTTCAAGGTCCTATTGGAAAAAAATGCTAGTCATTCTTGGTTTATCAGGACTCACTATCTATTTTATGCAATACATGATTGAATATTTAGACATGAAGCCTATCATGATGTATATCGTCATTGGCATGATTGCTATTTTTATTGCTGTTTATACTTGGTTCGAAATCGTTTATGGTGCAAAGCGCCCTTCAGCTGTCAAAGAAGCGAATATGCATAAAAAGCTTCAGTTACTCTCCTCTGCCGCATTTTCATTAGGTCATGGAGGTGCCGACTCTCAGAAAGTGATGGGTATTATCTGTGCGGCGTTATTAGTTTATGGCAATTTAGGTCGAGAAAATAAACTTGATCACCCTATTCCCAAATACCTTCAAATTACAGAATTAATGCAGATTGAATACCATTCTGTCGACGGTAAAAAGCTATTGTTCAAACCAGAAATTGCTCAAATTGACGGCCAACTTTATTACGAAAATGCAGATCAAATCATCAATGCCAATACCCAGCAAGCGGTTTATTCTTCTAACGGAAAGGCGCTAAGCACGGCACAAAATCTCCCTCCATACAAGCAAATTCAAAAAAATCTGAAGCATTTTGGCATTTACTCCAGAGGAAAAGCCATTTGTGAAGCACAGACCAACGACACGCTGTTCTATAAAGATAAGCTCAATTATAAAAATCATTATGCTGGGATTTTTAACAGTTTTGTCGATGGGTCCACAGGTAAATTGCTTAAAGAACACAAGATTAAAACCAAAGTTCATTCAGAAACAATGCCAATGTGGGTTGCTTTTGGGTGTTATTTAATGATCGGTTTGGGAACCTTAATGGGTGGCTGGAAGATTGTCAAAACAATGGGAACTAAGATCACCAAGGTGACACCGCTGGAAGGTGTTTGCGCCGAAACCGCAGGGGCTCTCACCCTGTTTACGGTATCTCAGTTTGGAATCCCGGTTTCGACAACCCACACCATTACGGGTTCAATTATTGGCGTTGGCGCCACCAAACGACTCAGTGCAGTGCGTTGGGGTGTAACCATCAACTTACTTTGGGCCTGGATCCTCACCATTCCGGTGAGTGGTTTATTAGCTGCCTTGTTTTACTACATGATCATTTGGTTCAAATAGTAAAAACTTGAAATTTTCGATAAAAAAGGGCGCTTAGGCGCCCTTTTTTAGTAAATATTCATTCAAATTTGTATCAAATTCAAAAATCATTAACTTTAGGCCAAATCTAATAAAATCAACTATGAAAAAACTTTTACTAACAATCAGTGCAGTTGTGCTTAGCGCCACAACTTACGCACAGGTGATTGCTGCAGGAATCTCTCCTCAGTCTATAGTCGCTAACTACACCCACACATGGGCTGACCCTGCTGGTGGTTGGGGCACACCTGACTTTAACATCCCAGGTACATATGTACAGGACACCCTCAAAATTGTAGATGATGGTTCTACTGGCTTAAATGCACAAGGCAATCCAATTTCTGCTGAAGGCTGTAACCCACTCATCAATGACCTTACTGGTAAAATTGCCGTAGTATTTCGCAATACTTGTGAGTTTGGTGCAAAAGCATTGAATGCTCAAAACGCTGGTGCAGTTGGCGTCATTGTGGTGAACCGCAACCCAGGTGAAGTGATCGCAATGGGTGCTGGTGCTTCAGGTGCTAACGTTACTATTCCAGTTGTCATGCTCGACCTCACAGACGGTTTGGCACTCATCGCTGAAATGGCAAACGGCCCAGTAGTAATGTTCTTAGGTAACAAAACTGGTCTTTTCCCTAACGATGGTGGTATTTCAGGTGGTGCAACTTTATTGCCGCGCCAAGCCATGATTCCATCTCAGTTGGCTCAAAACGGTACTGAATTCAATTTTGATCTTGGTTCACGCGTTTACAACTATGGTAACCAAGCGCAAACAGGAATGTCTTTGAACGCTACTATCACCAACCCTTCAGGTGCAACTGTTTACAACAACACAGCTAGCGGCATCAACCTTGCTGCTGGAGATTCGCTTGATGTATTCCCTGGTGGTGCTTCTAGCTTACCAAACTTCTCATTGGCTTCTTACCCTGCAGGAACTTATACTGTAACTTATACATTGGCTTTAAGTGGTGCAGATGACTACAATGCAGATAATATCCTTGTTACAACATTTAAAGTGACAGATTCATTGTTCAGCTACGCGCAAGCAGATGCTACAACAGGAGCTCCTAAAGGTGGCAACTACTACCGTCCAGGTACAAACAACCAAACGTATTCTGCTTGTCAAGTGATCGACAACGCAAATGCAAGCCGTTTAAAAGCTAACGGTATTTGGTTCTCTGCAACAACTGCAACTGCATCAGGTGTTGTTTTAACTGGTGAAGAAATGGCGCTTTTCCTTTACAAGTGGGAAGACGTCTTTACTGACCTCAACGATGCTAACTTGGCATTCAACACCCTTACAGAAGTAGCAAATGGTTTCTATTATTTCCCTGGTGACCTCCAAGGAGAAACCGTTTATGGTGCCTTCACTACACCAGTAGCATTAGAAGACAACCAACGTTACCTCGCTTGTGTACAAACTGTCAACCTCAGCCTTTACATGGGTCATGAAAATGGCACCGACCTTACTTGGAACGAAGCTTACTATCTTCAACCAATGGCACCAAACGAAAGCGATGGTACTTGGTATGCAGCTGGTTTCGGATCTGACCTTCCAAGTTCATTAGCAATCGCAGTTTCAGACAACGACGTAAACGTTGCTGAATTGAACACAGTTGCTGGTAAGGCCTTCCCTAACCCAGCAAACGATGTAGTTACTGTTGCTATCGAAGGCGAAGGAACTGCACAATTAACAGTTACTGACGTTGCAGGAAAAGTTGCTATGGCAACTACTTTAAACCTTGCAGCTGGTCAAGACAACGTTAACATCAATGCATTGCAGTCTGGTCTTTACATTTTCAACGTTACACTTGAAAACGGTAAAACTGCACAATTCAATGTTGTGAAAAAATAAGTTCAACTCAACTTGAACAGTAAAGGGACGGGCAACCGTCCCTTTTTTATTTGCTATCTTTGTGGTATGTCTAAAGCAACTTATACCGTTACCGCAGCCCTCCCCTATGCCAATGGCCCACTTCATTTAGGTCATGTGGCTGGGGTCTATTTACCCGCAGACATCTTTGTGCGTTTTTTGCGCATGAACGGCCACGACGTCGCTTTTATTTGCGGTGCAGACGAACACGGCGCAGCCATTACACTTCGCGCCAAAAAAGAAGGGCTCAGCCCAAAAGATATCGTCGACAAATACGACGGCATCATACGCCAAGCATTTTCAGATTTCAATATTAGTTTTGACATCTTTCACCGCACTTCTAGCGAACTCCACCACCAAACATCTGCCGACTTCTTTAAGCGCCTCCATGACCAAGGCCAATTTACGGAAGAGGTTTCCGAACAATATTTTGATGAGGAATTTGAACAATTTCTAGCTGATCGCTACATTACCGGTACCTGTCCTAAATGTCAGAGCGCTGGTGCTTATGGCGATCAATGCGAAAAATGTGGCAGCGACCTCAGCCCAACCGACTTAATCAATCCGATTTCTACGCTCAGTGGCAAAACCCCTGTTCTTAGGACTACCTCCCATTGGTACTTGCCAATGAACCAACATGAAACCTGGCTCAAAGAATGGATCCAGGAAGGCATCTTAGACGGCGAACAACAACACAATCCCAAAGAATGGCGCAACCAAGTCATTGGCCAATGTATGTCCTGGATCAATGGCGGGCTCAGGCCACGCGCCATGACCCGAGACCTAGACTGGGGAGTTAAAGTACCGCTTCCTGGTGCCGATGGCAAAGTACTTTATGTGTGGCTCGACGCCCCAATTGGCTACATTTCGGCCACCAAACAATGGGCCTTAGACAACGGCAAAGACTGGGAGCAATACTGGCTCAAAAGCAAAGCCAAAGACCGCAAATTAGTCCACTTTATTGGCAAAGACAATATTGTGTTTCACGCCATTATCTTCCCGATTTTGCTCAAAAACCACGGCGATTTTATCTTACCCGATAACGTACCAGCCTACGAGTTTCTGAACCTAGAAGGCGACAAATTCTCAACATCCAGAAATTGGGCGGTTTGGCTTCATGAATACATCGCAGCCTATCCCGACAAAATAGACGAACTCAAGTATGTCTTAAGTGCTATTGCCCCTGAAACAAAAGACGCCGAATTTACTTGGAAGGAATTCCAGACCCGCGTCAACTCCGAACTCGCCGACATCATGGGCAACTTCGTGAACCGCACGTTGGTGCTCACCAACAAATACTACGAAGGCAAAGTGCCAGCAGCGGGTGCATATACACCTGAAGACGCACTCATTATTGCACAAATTGAAGAAATACCAAACCGCATTTCCAAATTAGCTTACGCCTATAAATTGCGCGAGGCTCAGGCAGAAATGATGCAGTTTGCACGCATCGGCAACAAATATTTAGCCGACAACGAGCCCTGGAAGTTAGTCAAGACCGACCCTGCTCGTGTAGAAACCATCATGCATTTAGCCTTGCAAATCACCGCTAACTTGCAAATTGGCTGTCAACTCTTTTTACCAGCTACCGCAGAGAAACTCTCTAAAATGCTCAATGCTTCTTGGGCTCATTTCTCAGACCTCGGCCGCACCGACCTCCTTGAGGCTGGGCACCAAATCGGTGAGGTCCAAATCTTATTTGCAAAAATCGAAGACGCGCTCGTAGAAACCGAAGTTGCTAAACTCAAGGCTACAGCAGCCCCAACCTCTAAATTCCCACCCATGAAAGACGCCATCGCATTCGACGATTTCACCAAAATGGACCTCCGTATGGGCACCATTTTAAGCGCTCAAAAAGTAGAAAAAGCCGACAAACTACTCCAACTTACCGTAGACACCGGAATAGACCACCGCACCATCGTTTCCGGAATTGCCGAACACTACGCCCCAGAAGACATCATTGGCAAAACGGTACTCGTACTTTTGAATTTAGAACCTAGAAAAATTCGCGGCATCGAATCACAAGGCATGATCTTAATGGCTGAAAACGAGGAAGGTAAACTCAGCTTCTTAGCCTCTGAAAAAGAATTTGGCGCCGGGCCATCAGTTCGATAATATTTTTTAGACCACATAGTTTGCAGAACCCAAAAAAGTTCGTATCTTTGTAGTCCCAATACGGAAAACAACACGTTTCAAGATATATTGCGGGGTGGAGCAGTTGGTAGCTCGTCGGGCTCATAACCCGAAGGCCACAGGTTCGAGTCCTGTCCCCGCTACAAGGAAAACCTGAGTCAAAAGACTCAGGTTTTTTTATTGGCTTAAACTGAAGCAAGCCTTCGGCTTGTGTGAAGAATTACGGTATAAAAAAGAGTTGTGAAACAACTCGGTTTTCCTTGTAAAGCCCCTCTCCGAGGTCCATCCGAAATGAAATGAAGGATATTCCTGTCCCCGCTACTAAGAAAAGCCAGTCAGGAATGATTGGCTTTTTTTGTTTTACACCATTGCAAAGACCTTGAAAACAAAGGGATTCTGCAAAAAAATAATTCACATGACGAGTTAGATAACCCCTGTGAGACGGAAT
>CANHBA010000135.1 GCA_947458985.1 Flavobacteriales bacterium | reverse complement strand
TCTATTTTTTGGTTTTTTGGTTGATCCCTTGCGTTTTTTTCTTTTCGAGAAGTTCAGCCATAATGATCACAAAAGTTTTATCTTTTCTGGTTAGTTCTTTACAGTATATCCTATCGTTAGATTGTCCTTTAAAAAATTTCATGGCTGTAACACCTTTACTTTTTTTATTGATATCCTCCTTGTCATACACCTCCGTATTTCGGATCCGATAAAGAACTAGGTTAACGATAAAATTAAACTTCTTCTTGTGGCGCGTATCCTTTGTAAGAAATTCAAGAATTGGTTTAAAATTTTGAACATCAATACAAACAGCCACTGTCCCTTCCTCATTGGTTCTAATTATCTTCGCCTTTCGTTTCACAAAATTAAGCTATTAGTTCATTTTTACCAAATTTGAAATCTAAATTCAAAATCTAGTATGTAAATGCTAACGATAATTTTGACCCGTATTGTACGAAAAGGTGTGCAATGATGTCAATCAAGCCTGTAAATAGTAAAGAAATGTAAATGAGCTTCAGTAGAAATACAGAATCTTTTAAGAGAACATATCTACACCACCTCTGTATTCCCCTTCCCTCCCAACAACGGCTTCCCCTTCAACGCTTGAATAAGCGTTGACAGCGCCAAAAGACCATAGATGATGGCCATTAAAATTGTGAGCTTGGTATTCTTCAAAACATAAAACGATAACACAGGCAACACCTGCAGCGCATGCATGCCAATGAAATGCGCTACTCTGAGGTCGCCGACGGTTTTGCTCCAGCCCAGGATAAATAAATTCGAGTTGTCATTTTGCGCGCCAACGGTGTGGCTCAGGCGCGACCCCATAGCAAAGCCTTCAAAGGAGAAGATGACAAACAAAACGATAGACAAGCGGATCGCCCACACGTAATAAGCGGGGAGTTCAGGAAAACTATTGCTAAAAAATAGAAAACCTACATAGGCTGTATAGATAGTAACAGCAGAAGCTGCAAGTGCCATCATTGAAAATAGCACGGAATAAACTGGCGTACTCAAGTTATAATGCGACAACTGTCCTCTGCCTGCTTGCAAAGCTATATAGGCAATCTCAAAGCCCAACAAAATAATGACTGTCCAATTAAAGAGCGACACATTGAAATTCGGTAAATAAGCACAATACCATGCCATTGCCCAAGCAAAAGTCAAGGTAGAAAAAGCAAATTTAAAGGGTTTATACCAAGCGTTTACCCCATAAACTTGGGTGGTTGTCGTTTTGGCTAAAATCAAAAAAAGCACGGAAAGTACCAGACATGCCACACCGAAATAAAACATGGTTTCATTGCGGAATTTGAGTTGTTGTAGAAATGATATCATTTGAAATACCTCTTGTTTAGTTCATGACACAACCAAGCGCTGCCGCTGCCAATGAGCGCACCAACGAGTACGTCAGTCGGGTAGTGAACACCTAAATGCATGCGCGAGTAACCCGCGGCACCTGCCCACAAAAAAGACGGGGCAATGACATACCATTTTGGAAAAGCCAAACTTAATGAAGTTGCTGTTGCAAAGGCTTCAGAGGTGTGCCCTGAAGGGAAAGACGGACTGCCGGCGCCGGTAAGTTTTTGAATGTCTGGATAAGTCACAAAAGGGCGGTCTCTATCAATTGCAAACTTTAAGGTAGTCGTTAAAACTGCCGAGGTAAGGAGCGTGGCGCCGATGTAATACCCCTTGTTTTTGAGCGTGTTGTCTTTTTGAATAAAACCAATAGACGTTACAATTAACGGAGCGCCCAATCCAATTGGCGATACAGAATTGGTGACGAATTTAAATGTAGGGTCCAAGGATGGATTTCGATCCAAGTTGATTTTTCGAAGTAAATCGATGTCGAGGTTTTGGGCGGTGGCTGTTTTTCCTACAAAAAAAAGCAGGAAGAAAAAGAAAAGGATGATATTGGGGTAGCGCATCAAATTTTGATTGTTAAATCTATAATTTTAAAATAAAGCTACTAAATTAGCTAGATTACGAATGCAAGTTACTATGAAAATAAAAGTTGAAAATCTGCAATTTTCTTATCAGACTAGAAAAGTGCTGAATATCTCAAAAATAGATTTTGAGCAAGGAAAAATTTACGGAATTGTCGGAAAAAATGGCGCAGGGAAAACCACCTTTTTTAAAGCGCTGACCAATATTATTATTAATTACAAAGGAGTTATTGAGATCGATGGCAACGACATCAAGAAAAATTTTCAAACACTTTCAAAAGTCGGAATTGTACTGGATGATTTAGAATTGTACAAAAGCCATACTGGACTTTTTAACTTGCGCTATTTTGGCGGCTTGCGCGGCGGATTCGACGAAGCACAAGCCTTGAAACTTGCCAGTGAACTCGAAATTGAGGACAGTCTTGACAAAAAGGTGAGTACCTTTTCATTAGGGATGCATAAAAAATTGATTTTACTCATTTCTATTATGAATGACGCGGAGATTTTGATTTTTGACGAGCCCTTTCGAGGCTTAGACGCCAAAAGCGTCAATTGGTTCAAAAATTATTTGATTGATCTGAAAAATCAAGGCCGAACCATTCTGATTTCTAGCCATATACAAGATGATATCGAATCGCTTTCAGACAAAGTTTTGGTGCTATCCAATGGGGATTTCAGTGCTGTTTTTGACCTGAACAATGAAGCGCAGAACTTTATTTATCGCGTTGAAGTCAATGATCAGCAAGCATTTATAGATTTATTGCAGCAAAACACTATACCATTCGAAGTTCATGATCATTTAATCAAATTTGAACTCGATGAAAAAGCATACAAAACGCTATTTAAACAAAGTGTCGAGAAAGGGCTAGAATTTAGTCAGATCAAAAAAGAAAGCAAATTCGCAGAACTTATCAAATAAGAAGCAATATGAAACTACGAGATATTTTTAAAATGGAGTTGTATAAAAATCGCAACGACAAAACCTATTTATTGATTATCGGAATTCTAATCATCATGACATCGCTTTCCACTTTTTTTGGAATCGGATTCATTGAAGGATTATTTGATATTTCTAATTCGAATTTCATGTCTTTAGTCATGTTGCTCGTGATATTTAGCGGAATAGGTATGTGGGCTTTTTCGTTGCTGTATCCATTTCGTTTATTGAACTTGGACTACAACAACAAAGTAATGGGCCTGATTTTTGCCAGTGGTGTGTCGCGTGAGAAATACTATTTTGTGAAGGTGGGCGCAACGATTCTCACCTGTTTCCTTGCTACTTTTTTGGTGCTACTTATCCCGGCGCTTACTTTTTTGACAGTTTACACCGAAGAATTTGTATCTGCCATGAAAAACATAGTTGGCGAATTTGGTTTTGGAGACATTTTTCCGTTTTTACTGATGTTCGTCTTTACAATTCTAGCTTATTACGTCACACTCACAACAGCTGTCATTACCACCAAAGGTAAAATTGTAGGGATTTTATTGTTCTTTGTTTTTTCCTTTGCGGCATCAATTGTAGAATCTGCGATTGGGGTTCCGGCTTTGAGTGCATTTAGCGATTCAACGAGCAGCATTACTTATTTGTATTACCAGAAGACTTTATTTGCGTTATTTCAAATTATTGTCTTCGCTTTCATTGGCTTGCAAGTTTTGAAAAGGCAAGATTTGTAAACCTTTACTGATACTCAAGATTCGGAAACAAACTGTACACATTGTCGGTATCTACCTCATCACCAAATTGATAACGGTGTTTGACGGTCGTTTCTTTTTGAAAACCAAAGATTTCCATTAAGCGATTCGACGCAATATTATCTGTAGCCACAAACGCTTCAATTCTGCGGAGTTGCATTTCGTTTTTCCCGAAGTCTAAAATGGGAATGAGCGCTTCTTTCATGTACCCTTTTCTTTTGAAGCCATCGGCTTTCAAACTGTAGAAAAGTTCTGCGCGGTGGTGCTGCTTGGCCCAGGAGTGATAACCCGCCCAACCGATGACCAAATTGCTGCTTTTCTCTACTAATTGAAAAAATTGTATGGTCAAATTGTACGTTGAAAAACCACCTTTGTAACGACTGCATTCGAGTTCGTATTCTTCGTTGTTTTGATGGCCAAAAATTTGCATGATTTCTTGCTTCGAGGCATGTGCAAAAATGTCATCATATGTATTTTGATCAAATGGGATCAAGCGCAAGCGATCAGTAGAAATTTGCGTATTTTGATCCGGGAAAATGAGCTCTTTTTTCTTTCTAGATGGGCGTTTTTGAAGGTCGCCATCGCAATTAGGACAGACGCGTTTCAAGCGCTCATTTGCGCATGCCGCACAATACGTGCATTCATAAGAGCAGATAAAGGCCTCGGAAGAATCTTTAGTTAATATTTTTGCACATAATTCGCAGGTTTCTTTGAGGTGTAGCATGGGTCAAATTTACTATCTTTGCTCTTATGCGCAATCTCATCGCTTTTTTGCAACGTTTCCGGATCTTCTTGGTCTTTGCTGTGCTGCAAATTTTAGCACTCACATGGTATGTCACCTACCTGAGTTTTCCGCGCAATCAATTCCTTACCACCAACAACAATATCGCTGTTCAATTCCTCGAATGGGAGCACGACCTCACCAAACATTTCAACCTCAGCAAAAACAACTCTCAACTGCAATGGGAGAACATCTATTGGCGGAAAAGACAGCCCCAATTCATGTACCAGCTGTCAAGGTCAAAAGTCAAGGTCAACGACACCATCTACGAGCAGCAATACACCTACATTCCTGCAGAGGTCATTAACTCTAGCATCGATCGCAGCAACAACTATTTTACACTCAACGTAGGTACGGCTCAGGGCATCAAACGCGGCATGGGTGTCTTTTGTCAGCAAGGAGTTGTGGGTGTTATTCACTATGCTAGTAAGCACTACAGCTTGGTTAAAACGGTGCTCACCAAAGACATCAATATCGATGTCAGCATCCACATGAAAAAAACCGATCTGCCGGGCTTACTCAAATGGGACGGTGTAGACGCGCGCTATGGCATGATCACCGGTATCAACAACGACCTTCGCATCAAAAAATGGTCAAAAGTTGAAACGCGCGGAGGATCAGGTATTTTTCCGAAAGGCATCCCAGTTGGTAAAGTAAGTCACACAGAACCAATCGAAGGGCAAGCGCTTTGGAAAGTAGAAATTCGTTTTGCAGCAGACTACCGCCGTTTGCAAAGGGTGTACGTAATTAAAAACCTGCATTTAGCAGAGCAAACCGCCTTAGAAGCCCGCATTCCAGAAGATGAATAAGCCATGAACGTTGTTTACAAACATATCATCCGCTTCGTCGTTTTTGCATTTTTGCAAGCTTTGGTCTTTAACCAACTGAATATCGGTTTTGGTATCCACCTCATGATCCAGCCGCTTTTTATTATGTTGCTGCCTTTTGAGCTTACCGTGATCCCAATCATGGGTATTGCGTTTTTAATGGGTTTGGTCATCGACATCTTTTCCAATACTTACGGGCTCAACACCTCCTCACTTGTCTTAATGGCTTATTTACGACCAATCGTTTTTAAATTCTACGGGCCACGCGAGGGTTACGACCCACTTAAAGAGCCTACCTCCCAAGACATGGGTTCTAATTGGTTCACTGTTGTTTACGGTATTCTCCTTGGTTTACATACATTTTGGTTCTTTTTACTCGAAATTTTCGAAATCGGTCGTTTGGGTTTCATCCTGCAAAAAACATTGCTAAGCGGAGGGCTTTCCTTCTTGTTAGCGCTTCTCATTCAAAGTTTCATTTTGAATAGCAAACAGAAAAAATGAACCTAGACGCGCGCAGAAATGTCATTCTCAGTTTCATCTTTTTGGTGGTAGGCATCTACCTCGTTCGCTTGTTTTATATGCAAGTCATGGACGACACCTGGACACTCCGCGCTCAAGAAATTGCCGAAAAACGCAAAGAAATCTTCCCGCCAAGGGGCGTGATCTTCGACCGCAACGGCAAAAAAATCGTTACCAACCAAACCTACTACAACCTCATGATGGTCGAGGACAGCATTGTCAATCTCGACACCGCTGCTTTTGCCAAACTCATCGGTTGGACCAAACAAGAAGTGCGCAACCGCTTCAAAGAAATCGTCAAAGGAGAAGGCTCCTATTACAACAAAATTACTGGCAAGCGCACCCCTAAT
>CANHBA010000134.1 GCA_947458985.1 Flavobacteriales bacterium | reverse complement strand
GTTGTCATTCTGCTCATCTGGCTCACCAGAAAGCAAAATATGCCGCTCATGCTTGAAAAAGTATTTATGAAAACTCGCTGTAGGCCCGTTAGGCTTGAAATTCCCATTTTCAAAGTCATTATGGTGCGCTATCCAGGAAATAAGTGTTTTCATGTGTCAAAAATTGATAGGTAAATATAGGGAATGATTAGGCGATTAGCATAAAGTTTAGGTTAATTTTGAGTCGAAAAAACACAATATTTTAATATCTTTATTCAAGTAATTTTATGAAACCACTTTCCTTCATCCTCGCTATTCTGCTGTTCCTTTGCCTGGCAGACATGCCCTATGGCTATTACCAATTTGTACGCTTCGCCGCCGCCGCATTTTTCGGTTATGCGGCTTATCAAGAAAATGAAGATGGGCGAAAGGAATTGGTTCTTGTATTTATTGTTCTAGCTGTTTTGTTTCAACCGTTTTTCAAAATCAGTTTAGGAAGAACACTTTGGAATATAGTTGATGTAATTGTAGGGGTAGGATTGTTGGGGTATGGAAGTGCAAGGAAAGTATAAAAAGCAAAGGATAGTAGTCGTTCTGACTTTACTATCGCTTATTGTTTTTATGCTCAAGTTACCTCGTGTTTTTCATCATTACGACAAAGAGCTACACACCGCATTCTATTTTTCAGCATACCTTTTTTTCAGTTTTTTATTTCCTAAAAAATGGTTTCTGATTTTTATGCTACTTCTATTTTTTGGAATTGGAATTGAGCTCTTCCAGGATTTCTCTAACGAAATTTCACTGCGGCTAGTGGGCCGGCGAATACATGGCAGGTTCGACCCCGAAGACGTTCTTGCAAATTTTCATGGCTTAGTTTATGGCGCAATAACCTTCTTTATTTTGAACAGATTCCGGCGTTGATCAACAAGCGCTCCAGCTCAATCCAATCTACCATCAAGCCCCATTCAAGTACTTTATTTGGCCGCATGGGTGTGCCTTCCGAAATGTCGTCGATGTACAACTCATCTAATTGCAGCGCTTCATCCAAATCAAAACGCGGCGGATTCACTTTTAAGTCCAGGCATTCGCTGATAGGCTCCACTTCTCCACTCGAATTCAAATAGGCCAAGGCTTCTTCCAGACTCCCGTCATTCAAATCAGCGCGATACGTATTCAAAACAAGTTGATGCCCGTTTGCTTGCAATTTGGCAATCACGCGCAAGGCATGCGGGTTCGGCGCGCCGAGAGCAGGGTAGTTGTGTTCTACAATGGTGCCGTCGAAGTCGAGGTAGATGGTCATGGGGTTCTGGTGTATTTCAAAGATGGATATTTTTCTTTTAATTATTACTTTACATGCATAGAATTAATGCTTTTTCCCCATCTTTACCCCATGCCCACCAACAAAAACGCCTACCAACGTTATGTCTTAATTGACAGCATGCTGCGCAACAAGATGCGGCCGTATCCGACGTTGGAGCAGATCGTAGATGCGTGCTGGGAGCGTTTGCAGATCCGGACTACAGGCAATACGGTTGAGAAGGATTTGAGGCAGATGCGGATGTTGGTGCCGGACGGTTTTGATGCGCCGATTTCTTATAGCAAGTTGCACAGGGGATATTACTATACTGATCCGGATTTCAGGATTGGGAATTTGGACTTGACCGATGAAGACATTGCGGGTATACGCGAGTCTTTGGCGCTCGTGCAGAGCATAGGGGCCGGGCGCATAGATGAGAAGTTTGGGCATGCGATGCATAAAGTGTTGGCAACGGTAGCAGAGGCGTATGATCAGCCGAAGAAGAATGCGGCCAGTTATTTGCAGACCATGAGCCCACCGCCATCGCGGGGTTTTGTGCATTTTGAGTTGTTTGCGAAGGCTTGTCGGGAGCAAATTCCGGTGAGTTTTGTGCATTATGGCTACCGCAAGCGCTCGTTTAGTGCGGTGTTGTTGCATCCGTTTTTGATCAAGGAGTTCGACAACAAATGGTATCTGTTTGGTTATTCAGAAAAGCATCGGGAGGTGCGGCATTTTGGTTTCGACCGCATTTTTGGTCCGCAGTTGTTGGGCAAGCCCTTTCATAAATTTGACACGCAAGCTACTTTCGATATTTTGGCGCATTCCTATGGGGTGTTTCCGATTCCTGACAAAAAGAAACAGCGCATTACTTTAGAGGTCAGTAGCCTCATTACGCATTATTTTGAAGCCTATCCGATACATGCCAGTCAGCAAATCAAGAAGCATCCGAATGGCACTGCAAAAATCATCCTTGAGGTGGTCCCGACGATTGAATTGGCACGACTCATTTTGTGGCACGGCTATCACATACAGCACATTACCCCGAAGTGGTTTGCTGAATTCACCGAAAATTTAAGTGCATGAGCAAGCAAATCAAGGACCTCCTTTTTCATGCAAGCGCAAGCTCAGGCAAAGACAACCCGACGCTACTCAGGGTGGTTTTGGGCGAACAAACCACGCGCCTAGATTTTGGGTATGTTGCCTCCAACTATTATATCAAAGGCGGATGGATCACCATTTCTCCGGATACCTTTTTGCAAATCAAAGGCGATATCCAACGTTACCAATTAAAAGAAGCTATTGGCATCTCACAAGCACCCGTCAAGCTCAAATTCAAATCGACCAAAGACTACCAATTCTTCTCTTTGCATTTTGAGCCCCTCCCTCAAAAAGACCTCGTTTTTGACATGATTGAAAAACTCAATGGCACGCCCAATGATTTCAATTATTTCGGGATTGAAATTAGGTTGAAAGATGGGGTGGAGGTGTTGGGGTAGGGCGCTTTTCTCATTCTTTTCTACGATATTTTTGCTTGCTGCTTTTAGGTTTGTCAGGAAAGGTCATTTCGATTAAGTCATTCTTTAATGCTGGATTGAGGAAATTTAGGTTAAAATATTTTCGATCTAAAATTCCTAGTGCTTGTTGAAGTTCAGCCCGATTCATTTCTCCAACTAGGATTTGAAGTAGCTTTTGAACATGGGGGGTAACATGAGGGGTAACATGAGGGGTAACATGGGGGGTAACATGAGGGGTGGGAACTTCAGATTTTAGTGTAGACATGAATTTCATGCGGATAAAATGATCTGTGAATTTAAAGCAGTCTTTTGAATAGAAATCAAGAATTCTAGGTATTCCTGACCCGAGTTGTTCAACTAGACGGATATCCTTGAAGATGCGCATGATCTCTTTATTTCTAGGAACAGAATAACCTTCAAAAAATTCACTTAGGCTGAGGCTTTGGGGTAGACTGCCGGAGGAGGTAATTTCGAGTCGATCTGAAAAAAACTCAAATTTAGGTGGTATCTCATTGGTGTAGTCGTTGTGAACAATGGCATTAAGAATAGCTTCTCGCAATGAGATGGTGTGGTAGCCGCTAATCTCTTCGCGTGTCGAACCTGTTATTTTTACTTTTTTGGGATTATTTAATTGAACGTAATCCAATACTTGTTTTACTGACTTAATCAAGCAACAATGTCCAAATTCAGGACATTCAATTAGATTTAATCGATCTATTCCCTCATACTTTGCCACTTTAATTGAGGTCGAATTATGATCAGACATCAAGTAGGCGACATAATTTAAGTAGCCGTCATCTGTATAGAATTCAAGAGTTGAAGCAAAATGTTCATTAAGTGTTAATCCATTTTCATGGTAATAAATCTTGAGTTGCTCAAAACTAAGGTCTTGTTTATTCGAACGAATGTGATGCAAAGAATTTCTAGTTCGTGAAGCAAACAATTGTTCGATCATCCGCTGTTCCATAGGTTCGGCTGCAGTGCCTACACGTAAATAACAACCTCGAACCGACATTCCCTTACTGATGAGGTGATATGGTTTTTCAGGGCCACTGGCAATTAGGATTTTGATGACATCTAAGGATTCTATTTGGAGCAATTGAATGTCATATAATCCTAAAATTGATGGAGCTATTCTTGATTTTATGCGATTATTGAGTTGCAAGATCAAACTATCGGGGTCATTGACACCTATCACATTACCGTTATCAAGTACCCCAATGTATATCACACCCCCTTCTCTTGAATTTAAAAATGCAACAACCTCTTTCTCTAGATCATCAGTAATGCGAGATTTCAGTTCAAGGCGATGTGATTCTTGTAGCATATTTCAAAGGTGCTAAGGTTTTTTGCCTTCAACTTGAAATATGAATGCTCATTAGCTCTGCACTCCGTAAATCTTACTACAAATCGGAGAGTAGATTCATTCACGAAGTTGATTATATCATTGATGCTCCCCAAAAAAAATCCAAAAAATCCAAAAATATTTTTCACTCCGTAGAACCAATACGGAGTGAGGTATTTCCTTTGTCAAAAAATAAGAACGACATGGAAATTACAATGCCTACCAAAAACACCGAAGAGCAGCAAGCGGAGCTCTTCGAAGTGCAAATCAACAAAACCCGTTGGCTCAACCCCGATGCTGATTATTCAGACAAACTCAGCATCAGAAGCATCGAGCTCACCGACGCCTACACCCGCATAGACTTCTATTACAAGGCCCCCGACTACTATATCAATGGCGGCTGGATCCAAATGCATCCGTTATCGTTCATCAGGCCAGCAGGCAGCAATATGCGCTACTCGCTCTTCAAGGCGGTAAACATTCCGCTCGCCCCCGACAAATTGTACTTCAAGCACTGCGGCCAGCACCACAGCTACACTTTGTATTTTCCGGCCCTCCCCAAAGACACCAAAACCATTGACATCATTGAGCGCGAGGCACCCGGCACCTTCTTCAATTTCTACAATATCGACTACTCCAACTGGATCAGAATGGCCAACCAAGTCAGCGTCCAACTTTCCAAAAACTAAGCCGTCAATTATTCCCCTTAACCCCAAAAGAAAAACCAACAAATCCCATGAAAACCACCTACTTTCTCAAACTAGAAATCGAACTCGCCGAACTCAAATTGAAACTCGCACACCACCGCTTGGACAAACACCACGCCTTGCAAAATGAAAAGTACGAACAAGCCGCCGACACCCGCAAATGGGAAAAGGAAATCACCACCCATATCCGCTCCCTGATCGAAGGCGCCATCTACACCTTCACCTACCATGTCCAGAAAGCCGACCGCAAAATCTACCGCCCCCAACTCGAACGCTTCCTCGAAGACGCCAATTTAGCTTTGCAATCCAAAACCAAAAGTCACTTAGAATTAAGCCAGACTGATTCCGAAAATCCAACCCAAACCCCAAGCCAAACCCCAACCCCAACCCAAAGCGCCGCCGCCACCGAAGCCTTCCAAGAACACTTCGCTCACACGTTTGTGCAACTCACAGCTTTGCACGAGAAGCTGATGGAGGAAGGAAAGTACGAGGAAGCAGGAAAGGTTTTGGAGATGAGTTTGGGGGTGGTGAGGTATTTGGGGGAGGGGTGAGGGGGAAGATTGGACCACCTATTGGTTTTTTTCGCATCTTTACCTCATGTCCGACATCGAGCAATTAATTGATGCTTTAGTGGCTTTTCGCGATGAGCGCGAGTGGCAGCAGTTTCACGATTTAAGAATTTGGTGTTGGCTTTAGTGGCATTAAAATCATTGAAATGCTTGTTGTCTATACTAAGCCTAAAAGCCAATATAATGGTTGATTTTAAGGACAATTTTCAAATACCAATTACTAATAAAAGTTGAAAACGTTAAGAAACATAGATTAATCAGGGCTAAGATCAACAAGAAGTTTAGAATACATTAATTGCGTCATAGTTATGGTAGGAATCTTTTGGTAAATGGAACAGACTTAGCTTACATTCTGGAACTTTTGGGGTATTCGTGTTCAAGTAACGACAGAAATTTATACTCTTGTAAGCAAAATGAGTTTACAGCAAATCCGTTCACCGTTTGATGATTTATAGAAATTATCATTATGTTTATAAAACCCACTCTATGAGGTTAAGCGAACAAATGTATGTTAGCATGAAGCGAAATTATGAGGGTATATGTAAGATAAAGGCTATCAAAATGAAAAATCAAGAAAATGAAATATAAAGACGTACACTACGAAGACGAGATCAAAGGGAAAGTAGGTAGAGATTGGTTTTCAAAATATGATTACACTCGGAAATTAGGGGATATTGATTTTTGTGTATCCCCGTTAAAACAAGTCAATCCTAAGGATCCTCAATCCTTT
>CANHBA010000133.1 GCA_947458985.1 Flavobacteriales bacterium | reverse complement strand
GGTTGAACGCGCAGCAAGTGGAGGAGAGCTCTCTAGACTCATGTTGGCCTTGCAAAAAATGAGTTCTGAAAAGAAAGCACTACCTACCATCATTTTTGATGAAATCGACACCGGTGTATCAGGTGATGTCGCGCTCAAGATTGGCAAATTGCTCAACGAGATGTCTGCCAACGGACAATGCATGGCTATTTCGCATTTACCACAGGTTGCCGCGCGTGCTGCGCATCATTTTTTAGTACAGAAATCTGTTGTAGCCGAGCGCATGCAAACACAAGTGAGTCCGCTTGCGTTTGAAGCGCGCATCGAAGAAATCGCCAGATTACTAAGTGGGGAAGCAATCACTGAGGCGGCCATGGCAAATGCCGAGTCTTTGTTAAACGGGTGATGAACAAATTAAAACCTATACGCCTCGGGCAGCCTGTTACCCTAATTGGGAGTTGCTTTTCAGATGAAATTGGAAGCTTGTTACAAGCAAATGGTTTTAAAGTGAGCATCAATCCGGGAGGCACTCTTTTTCATCCCTTGGCCATCTCTAAACTCATTCGTTGGGCCCTGAACGAACATTTTACACCACTTAGAACATATAAGCGCAACGACATCTTTTTATCCTGGGATTTATCAGGAACTTTTTACGCCATGTCAGAAGAGGCTTTCTTGGAAAAAACGAGGTTGTTGCATCAAGACCTTCGTGCGCAACTTCAAAAAAGTAGTCATTTGCTCCTTACTTTCGGTTCAACTTGGGCCTATACCTTAAGCGCGGATCAGCAACTTGTGGCCAACTGCCATAAGGCGCCAAAATCAAATTTTAGCAAAGAAATAACTGAATTAGAGCAGCTCCAAACACAGTGGCTTGACTTACTCGAAGAACTCAAGCGCTTCAATCCGAACTTACAAGTGGTATTGACCATTAGCCCGGTGCGTCACCTCAAAGATGGTTTGGTGGAGAACAACCGCAGCAAAGCGCGCTTGCATTTATTGGTGGAAACACTATGTGAAAAGGCCAACTGTTTTTATTTTGAGGCTTATGAGTTGGTGATAGATCAGCTCCGCGACTATATTTATTTCAAAGAAGATGGCGCGCATCCAAATCAGAAAGCCATTGCAGTTGTTTGGGGGCATTTTCAGCAAAGATTTTTGGAAGCGTCAACAAGAACTATATTGGAAGAATGGGGACAACTACAAAAAAGCAAAGCCCACCACATTCTGTATCCTGAAAGTAGAGAAGCCAAGCAATTGCAAATGGTTTTGGAAAAACGAACTGCCGACTTTTTTAGGAAATATCCTGATTTCCAGGATTCCACTCCTGCTTGAATTGGTCAATAAATTGCTCCATTACAGCGTGCCGCTCTGCTGCTAATCTTTGCGCAGTTGGGGTTTCCATGCGGTCTTTCAACAACAAAAGCTTCTCGTAAAAATGATTGATGGTATGGCCTTTGTCTTGGGCGTAAGCCTCTTTGCTGTCGTGAAGCGTTGGGGCAATACTTGGGTCATAGAGTGCCCGAGCTCTACTGCCACCGTAAGAAAAAGCACGGGCAATACCAATGGCACCAATGGCGTCAAGGCGGTCGGCATCGCGGACAATTTGTCCTTCCAAGCTAGTGCTTTGATCGGCAACTTTGGCGCCTTTATAAGAAACAATATTGACGATTTGCGCCACTTGAAGTGCTAAATTTGGTGCTGCACCCAAGGACAGCAATAAGTGCTGCACTTCTTTGGCGCCTGCTTCAAAATCGCCGCCGTTGTATTTGTGGTCTGAGTAGTCGTGGAGTAGGGCAGCAAGTTCGATGAGTTCGGCGCTACCGCCTTCTTGACTTTGTAAATAAAGGGCTGTTCGGCGAACGCGGTCAATGTGGAACCAGTCGTGGCTGCCTTCTTGATTGCTGAATTTAGCGCGCACGCGGTCTTCAACTTCGGCAAGAAGTGTCTTCATTAGATTTTGCTGATCTTTTTGGTGCTAACACCACTGGTGGTGTAGCAACGCAAAAGGTATGTTCCGCTAGAGAGTGCCGTGAGTTGAATACTCGGATTTTCAGATGAAATCAAAACTTTACCGTTTAGATCTACTATTTCTACAAATTGAAAATCGTTGGCATTTTGAATGGTCAGTTGATCGGTAGTTGGGTTCGGATAAACCACTATATCAAATGGTTTGTTTTCAATGAGGCCCACTGGGTCATCTTTGCGCACTTGAATGTCGTCTAGGTACAATTTAAAGCCGTCGAGCGTGCGCAAAACAAAAGCCACATAAATAGTGGAGTCGTTGTAGCCCGCGCCGCTTAAATTGAATTCTCGAAAAGTCCAGTCGAAGTTTTCTTCTTGCACCGAACCAATGGTGTCGGTGAAAGCAGCAGGGTCTGTAGTGGTGGTGGAAACCAAAACGAGGTAGTCGTCTGGAAACGAAGGGTCGTGAGACTTGGCCTCCCAAGAGATGAAATTTCCAAAACTACCGAGTTGCAATTGAGGGGTAATGAGCCAACGGTTGGCACTATCTGCGTTTTCAAAGTAAGAGCTGACTGCAGCAACGGTGTCTGAAATGTTTTCGGGATCTGGTGCTGTGATCCAGCCGCTTGCGTATTCCAAAACTTGTGGATGTGGAGCCGCTGCATCTAAATTCAATAAGGTGTAGTTGGTAGGAATACCGCCTTGAAAATCAGTTTGTAAGAGAATAGTTTGCGCCTGCGCTTGAACAAAAACAAAAGCAAATAGAATGGAGGCTAATAATTTCATGTGGTAAAGATAGTCATTCTTGTTAGTCGACCAATGTGATCAGTATTTCGTTGAACTCTTGGTAGAAGACGTCGAACTCGCGTAAATGTTTCTTGAAAAAGGCATAAATAAGAGGCCAGTCTTGCTGTTCATAAAAGTTTGAACCCTCGAGTTGCCAGTAGATTCTGCCAATTGTTTGCCCTTCCTGATTGACAAATTGTGGTTCCCAGGTAGTAGGAATGGACATGTTGCTTTCTAAGACCACCTTGAGTTCGGTGAGTTGTTCCCAAAAAATGGCTTGTATACCGGCGTCTTTGAATTGGATATCGTAACAAATAGAAACTTGTTTACCGTTACAAACCAAGCGCAAATAAGTGTTCTTGACTTGTGTTGGATAGTTGATCCAGTTGATGCGCCTGCCTGATGCAGACATACAAGCGCGCATGTAGGTTTTAAAACCCGCCCAAAAGGCTTCGTTTAACGCTTTGCGCTCTTCTTTAGGTAACATGTCTTAAGTTACTGATTTCCTTTAGCGTGGTCAGCTAAAAATTGCTGTAAGCCGATATCAGTAAGTGGGTGCTTTACAAGTGCTTTGATCGCAGAGAGAGGGCCGGTCATGACATCTGCACCAATAGTGGCGCAATTGATGATGTGCATTGGGTGGCGCACAGAAGCCGCTAAAATTTCGGTGTCAAAAGCGTAGTTGTCGTAAATGACACGGATTTGATCGATAAGTTGTAAACCATCTGTTGAAACGTCGTCTAGACGACCCAAAAAAGGAGAAATATAGGTAGCTCCTGCTTTGGCCGCTACCAATGCTTGGCCTGCAGAAAAAATGAGCGTACAGTTGGTGCGGATTCCTTTGTTAGAGAAATATTTAATGGCTTTAAGACCCTCTGCTAGCATCGGTATTTTAACGACAATATTTTTGTGTAAAGCCGCGAGTTCTTCACCTTCACGCACCATTCCTTCAAAGTCGGTGGCAATGACTTCTGCGCTTACAGGGCCATCAACGATGTTGCAAATGTTCACGTAGTGTTGTAAGATGTTGGCCTTTCCTGTAATACCTTCTTTAGCCATTAAAGAGGGGTTGGTGGTTACGCCATCTAAAATACCCATGTCGTGGGCTTCGGCGATATCGTTCAGGTTAGCGGTGTCGATAAAAAATTTCATGGGTTTATTTTTTGCGATTTTTGAGCGTTTCTTGTTGTTGGCGCTGCATTTCTTCCAAGCGCTCCTGGAATTTAGATTTCTTCTTTACTTTCGGATTGGCAGCATTGTTGGCTTTTCTCTCTGCCATTTTGATCTTTAATTTATCCTCATTGACGAAGAATTGTTTGATCAAGACCATCATGACGATAGAAAGGAGCGTAGAGATAAAATAATAGTAGCTCAAACCAGCTGAGTAGTTATTGAAGAAGAAGATCATCATGAAAGGGAAGATGTACATGATAATGCGCATATCTGGCATGCCAGGTTGTTGTGGCGTTTGCATATTGCCGCTGTTCATGTAGGTGTAGGCGAGGGTGGTGCCAGCCATTAATAGCGTGAACAACGAAATGTGGTCGCCGTAAACTGGGATATGGAAACCGAAGTCGAGGATAGAATCGAAAGAACTGAGGTCTTCTGCCCAAAGGAAACCTTTTTGACGCAATTCAAAAGCAGCTGGGAAGAAGCGGAACACCGCCAGTAAGATGGGCATTTGAATGAGCATGGGCACACAACCAGCCAAAGGACTTGCGCCAGATTCGCGGTAGAGCGTCATCATTTCCATTTGTTTTTTCATGGCGTCCTCTTGCTTTGGGTATTTCGCATTGAGTTCGTCAATTTCTGGCTTGAGGATGCGCATTTTAACAGAAGACACGAACATCTTCCATTGGACCGGCATGAGGATCGTTTTAAGGATGAGCGTCAGTACGAGGATAGCCCAACCTATAGCCATGCCGTTGTCTAGGAGTAAGTTAAAGATGGGTTGTACGGCGTAGATATTGATCCAACGGAACAAGCCCCAACCGAAATTCAGGATGTCGTCGTAGCCGCTGTCGTAGCTTTTGAGCACTTCGTAGTCGTTAGGTCCAAAGAACCAATTGAACGAAGCTGCGTTGTTCTGAAAGTCGAGGGCCATGGTGGCGTGGTAACCTTTGAGGTGTGTCCAGGCTTGTGGATGACCATCCTTGAAGTTTTCAATGTAGAATTTGGTTCCTTTTTTCGGAAAAGCATTGGTGGGGTGAAGGATTGCAGAGAAATAACTCTGCTTGAAAGCCACCCATTCGATGTTTTCTTCTGCAACTCCAGACTCACTTGACGTTTCCGAAAGGTAATCGAGGCCGCTTTCTGTTTGGTTGAAGCAAATGGTAGAAACACGGCGCTGTTCGGTGAACAAACGCTCGGTTTTTTTGAAATCGGTAGCCCAATTGAGAACGGTGTTGTCTAGGATGAATCCTTTGTTGTCTAAAACTTCAATGTTGAAAGAGAGGTCGTGGCCTTTTTTGAGTGCATAAGTTTGGCGAATGGTACCTTCTTCAAATTTGGCTTCATATACCGCTTTGGTTTTGGTACTTTTTACCAAATCAAAGAGGTAGTCTTTGGTATAGATTTTACCTTTAGCAGTACTGAGCACCAATTGGTTGAGTGCATCGCCGTCTTCGAATAAACAAAGTGCATCGTCTTTTTTACCAGCGAAATCTTTGTAGCTTTTGTAAGATTTCAGGTAAACACCTGCGAGCATGCCACCTTTAGAATTGAGCTCGATGCGGAGTTCGTTGTTTTCGATGGTTGTAAGTTCGCCTTCTTCGACAACCTGAGAGGAGTTGCTGGCTGAAGTTGAAGCTGAAGTTGAAGCTGAAGTGCTTGCTGCTTTCGCTGCTTTGTTTTGCTTTTTCTCTGCTTTTTGAGCAGCTGCAGCAGCTTCTTTCTTTTGTGCAGCTTTGATTTCTGCTTCAGAAGGCTGATTCATGACGGAAAAAACCGTAATGATGAGGCCAATCAGGACAAGGCCAATGGTGGAATTGCGATCCATAGGGTTTAGTGTTTTTTGTTTTTAAGCGCTGCCTTTACAAAAGCAACAAAGAGTGGGTGAGGGGCGTCTACTGTACTTTTGTATTCCGGGTGGAATTGCACGCCAACAAACCATGGGTGGGTAGGTATTTCAACTACCTCGACCAAACCTGTTTCAGGGTTTTTGCCCGTAGCGATCATGCCGTTGGCCTCGAAATCAGCTAGGTATGCGTTGTTGAATTCGTAGCGGTGGCGGTGGCGCTCAGAGATATTGTTGTTTTGGTAAGCTTTAGCCGTGTTGGAATTTGGCTTGAGCTCACATTTGTAAGCACCAAGGCGCATGGTGCCGCCCATGTTGGAGATGCGTTTTTGCTCTTCCATCATGGATATGACAGCAGAATTGGTGTTCTCGGACATTTCTGTAGAATGTGCATCGGATAAACCAAG
>CANHBA010000132.1 GCA_947458985.1 Flavobacteriales bacterium | reverse complement strand
GAAAACTTCAAAAGTGTTTCTGATTTGCGCAAGCGCGACTTTTATTACGACGGCGGTTTTAAAATTGAAAAGATCACCAACATGAGCGGGCAGCCCATGACCTACTTCATCAACAAAACCATGATGCGCATTGACCTGGCCAAACCGCTCCTTCCCGGTCAAAGTATTTCGTTTCAAATTAAGTGGTGGTACAACATCAATGACCGCATGGCTGTGGGTGGACGCTCTGGCTACGAATATTTTGAAACCGACAAAAACTACCTCTACACCATTGCGCAGTTTTTCCCGCGCATGTGCGTTTACAACGACGTGACGGGTTGGCAAAACAAGCAATTTTTGGGTCGTGGCGAATTCACGCTCCCTTTTGGCGACTACGAAGTAAGCATTACCGTGCCTGCAGACCACATCGTTGCGGCAACCGGCGAATGTCAAAACTATGCGAGCATCCTGAGCCCAGAGCAGCGCAAGCGCTATGAACTCGCGAAAAAATCCGATACCCCCGTTATAATTGTCACGCAAGCCGAGGCAGAAGCTGCAGAAAAGGACAAAGCGCAAAAAACAAAAACATGGGTGTACAAAGCAACAAATGTCCGCGACTTCGCCTTTGCTACCTCTCGCAAATTTATTTGGGATGCCCAAAAGCAAACGGTAGGTGGCAAAGACATCCTTTGCATGAGTTACTATCCAAAAGAAGGCAATCCGCTGTGGGAGCGCTATTCAACAAAACTCGTAGCGCACACGATTAAAACTTATTCCAAATACACCGTCAATTACATGTACCCAGTTGCTATTTCTGTTCACTCCAAATGGATTGGCATGGAATATCCCATGATTTGCTTCAACGGCGGGCGTCCCGAACCAGATGGCACCTATTCTGAAGGAGAAAAATACGGCATGTGGGGCGTTATTATCCATGAAGTAGGTCATAACTTCTTCCCGATGATCATCAATTCTGACGAGCGCCAATGGACCTGGATGGACGAAGGCCTCAATACTTTTGTACAATACCTCACCGAACAAGAATGGGAGCGCGACTACCCTAGCCGCCGCGGCCCAGCCTACATGATCGCCGACTACATGCGTGGCGATATCAGTGGCATTTCGCCCATCATGACCAACTCAGAGTCCATCAAACAATTTGGCAACAACGCTTATGGCAAACCCGCCACGGCACTTAATATTTTGCGCGAAACTGTTATGGGTCGCGAACTCTTCGACTACGCTTTCAAAACCTATTGCGAACGCTGGGCGCTCAAGCACCCCACACCTGCCGATTTCTTCCGCACCATGGAAGATGCCTCTGCCGTTGACCTCGACTGGTTTTGGCGCGGATGGTTTTACTCTACCGACCATGTCGACATCGCCGTAACCGACGTCAAATGGTTTGAGCTGAACACCCAAAACCCAGAACTTGAGAAAGCCTTTTTACAACAAAAAGACGCACAAAAAGATGTTTTCATCGGCGATACGCGCAACAAAACAGCTATTTCTCAAACCGTCAATGAGCGCGATACACAAATTGACGACTTCTATGCCAAGCGCAATATATATGCTGTCGATGCCATTGACCGCAAAGATTACCAAACCTTTGTATCCAAAACAAGCGCAGAAGATTTAGCTTATTTAAATGCTGGAAAGCAATTGTACGAACTTACTTTTGAAAACCTCGGAGGCTTAGTAATGCCACTTATTATTGAAGCTACATTTGCCGATGGCAGCACCAAAGTGGAGCGCATTCCAGCAGAAATCTGGCGCGTAGAAGAATTGAAAGTAAGTAAAGTTTTTGTCTACGACCAACCTGTTGTTTCTTTCCGTCTAGACCCATTCTTAGAAACTGCTGATACCGACCTCGACAACAACACTTGGCCAAGAGTTATGCTTCCGACCCGTTACCAACTCTACAAACAAGAGCCAAAGCGCGAGAATCCTATGCAGCGCCAGCAGCGTTTGGAGCAAATGCAAGGCGGCAATTAAGTTTGAAACTGTTTGAACTTAAAGTTTCTGAAAAGAAACCAATTCTTGTCTTGAGCCCGACTTCAAAAGGTAATAGTAGGAGCCTGCATTGAGCATGTTGAGCTCAAAACTGAGAATTTGCTGTCCATTGTTCAACTGACCCTCAAAGGTCTTTTGGAGCACCTTACCATTTTGGTCAATTAAAAAGATCTCGAGGTATTCTTGGCCTGACACAAATTTCAATTGATGCTGACCCAAACTCGGATTTGGGAAAACAAGTGGTTTTTGCTGAGCAATAATTGGTTTTTCCGAAATCGAATTGGTACAGCCTTGTAAGAGGTCGTAGTAAGTGATGTTTTGCTCAAATAATCCTTGAATTACTTGCGCGTCTACCTCAAACCAGTCTTTGAGTAAGCTGGCATAGATATCTCTAAAGTCAATTTGCATGGTCAAGCCGGCTTGGTTGTTCACCTGATTAGAGATTTGCGGATTGGCTCCTAAGATTCCATTGCTGACACAAGCGCCGAACAGCAAAATGGGGGCGGCATCTCCGTGGTCAGTACCCATACTACCGTTGCTGGCAATTTGTCGGCCGAATTCTGAAAAAGTAAGCCCTGCTACGCGCTGTTCTAACCCCAATAATTGCAGGTCGTGTTGAAAAGCACGTACGGCATCTGAAATCCGCTTCAAAAGATTCGCATGGACGCCTTCCTGCATGTCATTTTGATCAACTTGCGCGTCGTGGGTGTCAAAACCATTCACATTGAGGATATACACCTTTGTTTTGAGCCCGCCTGAAATCATTTGAGCAATATATTTCAATTGAACAGCCAATGGATTGAGCGGATCATACATGCCAGACAGGGAGTTGCCGGCACTTGCTGCACTGCTGATTTGCTGCCCATATTCATTGGTTTGATTGATCAGCGTGGAAATGTATTCGATTTGACCACCGTAGTACGTGCCGTCATTGGTTACTGAAGTCAATAATAAGTTGGAAGAATTAAAAGGATCTGAAACCGCATGGCTGAAGTTCCCCATCAGGCCTTGACATGTGGTAGACACCTCTGACCCCATTGAAATAGCAAACGGATCTGTGTAATCTACGTTTGGATAGGCATCAGGGAAATTAGGATAAGCGCTGTCAAAATAGCGACCTAGCCATCCGCTGGTTTGGTTGATATCCAATGCGCCTGTAGTCCAAATATCCATGGACCGAAAATGAGAGCGATTGGGCTCGGGGTAGCCTACATTTTGGATCACACTCAGCTTGCCTTCGTTGAAAAGCGTCTGCATCCCGGTCATTTTGGGATGCAAGCCAACCTCAGTGGTCAAAGGTAAAATTTGATTTTCGGGCACTAAAATATTGGCGCGCTGCACGACCAATTCTGCGTACTGATCTCTGGGAAAAACCATATTGAGGCCATCATTTCCACCGTTCATGCGGATCAAAATAAGCACTTTGTCTTCGGCGCTTTTAGGCACTTCAAATAGTTGCTTGGCAATCGCTTGCATCGAAAAGCCATTCTGTACGAAAGGCAAAGAAAGGCTTGCAAGTGCCCCATTTTTAAGGAAGGATCTTCTTTTCATCAGCAAACGTGGAATTGAGGCATTTTAAACATGACATTGAGCACTGCTTGCATGCGCAGCTCAACAGGATTGTAAAAAACAGGGTTTGTTGGATCGGCAAGGTATTCATTGTATTGAAGTGTCCATTCAAAATCTGGTAAGCCATTGGTCAAGATACTCTTGATGGCAAGTTTATCTGCAGCCGGAATATCTTTTGGGAACAACACCAAACAAAGATCGTCGATAACTTGAGGTGCCGATGCCGGTGCGGAGAGCCCATTGAGCAGATCAACTACTTTGATTTTAAATACATTTCCATTGACGTTATAAAAGTTAGATGTCAATAAATTGGCGACGTCAAAACGTTTTTTGATATAAGTCGAGTTGATCCAAAGCCTGTAAAATGCAGGTGCCTGATAATAGGCCGTCCAGCCTGCAACACTTGGTGGCGCTGCATAGCCTTGGCCCATTTGATCGGCCAAACCATACATCGATAAATAGATTTGATACGTGCTTTGCAAATCAAAATTAGCTGTAGTATTTGAAGTATTGAGCATGGCGCACAACGTTTCAAGCGGTGAGCGGATAATTGCACCTCGCACACTGATGTCATAGAAATGTGCGCTCGTAAAAAGCGCCGTCAGTACTGGCTCAATTTCAAAATTATTGGCTACAAAAGTTTGCGCCATATCTGCAATGATATTTTGCTCCACCCAAACAGTGATGTCGCAATTCACAAAATACCGATAGAGTTTGCGACAAATATACAAGGCTGTGTCGGCCTGATTGAAAACGACATCGATGTAATTTGCATATTCCAAAGCCCCAGCGGCACTAATAGTTTGGTTCCCAAAATGATAAGAAAGTGTTTTGGTGGAGGTATCGTGCAAGACAGGCATAAATTGACTACTTACCTGAGCTTGGGTGTCGCTGCGAACGCCCTGAACTACGTAACCGGTAAAAATTTTAGCTGCAGCAGCAACATCTTGCTCTGTAAATGTGCTGTAGTCACCAGCTGCAAGTTGGGCGCCTTTTCCGACTGTAAACAATTCCAATAACTCTCTACCGTAATTTTCATTCGGAGAAAACACCGTGTTGGTAGAACCATTTAAAAACAAAAGCATACATGGATCAATGGTAACATCTCTTACAAGCTGTTTGACATTGCCTAAGGCATGCTGTCTTAATAACTGAAGGTATTGATACATAGCACGTGCGTCGCCTGAAGTGCTCACACCAAAATGATTTTGCCAAAAAAATAACATTTTCTCGGTCAAGCTCAAGCTTTCTTGGTTCAGGTTTTTAGCAAGCCATGCACCAAGCGACTTCATGCGCGCTCCCTCTGTTTGCTGATTAGCGGTAGGATTAGATGGGTAAACTGCCGACACCCAAGTTTGTCCGAGAGGTACAATTTGCTCACCTGGATCATAAGCCAATGGCTGATCTACATTGCTTGTTGAAAACAACTGAGATACAGCACCTAACATCCCCATCCCAACGGCGTTTTGGATGTCTTGAAAGCTTGCGCCAAAAGTGCAGCGCCTGAGTAAATGAGCTACTTCAGCTGAGGTCCAGGGGCCGTTATAAGGTGTCATATGGAGTGAATTTATCCACAAAGTACATTTTTTTGTCTCTAAAAGCAACCACTGCGCATAAAATACGTTCTGAAATCACGAATATTTAATATAAATTTGCCTACCTACATAACCTACACGCACATGATCAAGAAGATTTTCTTCTCCCTACTTTCTCTCTCTTCATTCTTTACACAGGCTCAACAATCTGTTACGTTTAACTATACGGGCTCACTGCAAACCTGGACGGTTCCACCTTGTGTCTACAACATCCAAGTAGACGTACGCGGTGCCAAAGGTGGCGGTATTCAAGCCACGCCTTTTGTTGGCTCAGGCCAAGGTGGCAATGGCGCTCGCGTTCAACACCCGAGCATTGCCGTAACACCTGGTCAAGTTCTTGAAATTCGCGTTGGCGGCAACCCAACTGGCCCTGCGGGTGGTTGGAACGGCGGTGGCAATGGCCATGCTTCTCCTTCCAATACACAATATGAATCTAAGGGTGGCGGCGGCGCTTCTGATATCCGCGTTACACCTTACGCCATGAACAACCGTATTGTGGTTGCCGGTGGCGGTGGCGGGCGCTCAGGCGGCTCAGGCCAAACGAACTATCAAGCAACTGGTGGTGCTGGTGGTTGTGCCGCAGGCCAAACAGGTCTAGGTTCTCCATTTACCGGAACCGGTGGTGGAGGTGGTACACAGGTAGCAGGTGGTAACGGCGGCCCTCCATGGGGAGGTGGCCAACCTGGTACAGCTGGTACCATCGGTACAGGCGGCAATGGCGGTTTCTTTGCAACGGCGGCGGGCGGCGGCGGCGGCGGCGGTTACTTTGGCGGCGGCGGCGGCGGCGGCGACAACTGTTGCGCAGGCGCAAATGGCGGCGGCGGCGGCGGCGGCGGCTCTAGCTTCTACCCTGCAGGTGGCACTTGTACACAAGGTTTCCAAACTGGCCATGGCCAAGTTGTTATTACATACACAGCTGGTTCTACAATTATAACTGCTAGCAATACCGGCCCATACTGCGTTGGCGCTCAAATTTCAATTAGTGCAGCAACTGGTTCTCCAACATATGCTTG
>CANHBA010000131.1 GCA_947458985.1 Flavobacteriales bacterium | reverse complement strand
CAGGATGAAATTGGACCCCATAAACCTTTAGCTCCGGACGCTCTATGGCCATAGGTACGCCACTTTGGCTTAATGCGCTGATCCAGTCTTGCGGACAAACTACCTTCCAGGAGTGATAGAGCCCCACTTCAATTTGTGCGGGTAAATGCTTAAACAAGCCTTGGTGGTATTGGAGATTGATTTTCTCTGAAACCCCGTGCTTGACTTCACTTTGATTTTCGAGTGTGCCGCCCATGTGTTCAACGAGGGCCTGCATGCCCAAACAAACACCAAGAATTGGTTTTTGACCAATAAATTCGGTGAGCAACTCTTCTAAACCCTTCTTTTCACGAGGTAAACCTGGCCCAGGAGATAAAATAATGGCTGAGGAGGTTTCGAGCAATTGGGTGCTGAGTGCGTCATAGCGGCAAACCGTGAGCTCGAGGTCCATGGACTCCAAATAATGCGCAAGGTTGTACGTAAAAGAGTCATAAAAATCGATCAAAAGAACCCTCACGTAGCTTGTTTTTTGTTACTTTGCAAAAGTAGTAAATTCAAGCAAGCGGCATGTCAACAGCAAAAAAACCCATTCAAATACCCAACGCACCAGCACCTGTTGGCCCCTACAGCCAAGCCATCTTAAAAGACAGCACACTTTATATCAGCGGACAAATTCCACTGAACCCAAACACTGGCCTACTCGAGATGGACCACATCGAACAAGCCACACACCGCGTTTTGCAAAACATCGGTGCGCTGCTCCAAGAAGCGGGGTTCAGCTACCAAGATGTAGTAATGGTCAGTATTTTCATGAAAGACCTCGGCGAATTCAGCGCCATGAACCAAGTGTATGCCAGCTATTTTGACGGTGTAGCACCTGCACGCCAAACGGTTGAAGTAGCGCGTTTGCCACTAGATGTCACGATTGAAATTTCTTGTATCGCGCAAAAATGACCAAAGAACGCAGCCATGATTTGAGTGTCGTGATCGTTAATTACAACGTAGTTAACTTTCTGGAGCAGTGTCTCAATAGTGTGCTGGCCGCAAGTCAAAACCTGCGCATCGAAATCTTTGTCGTGGACAACAACAGCGTAGATGGCTCTGTAGCACTTGTCAGGGAAAAGTTTCCGACGGTCAAAGTAATTGCCAATACCGAAAACGCCGGTTTCTCAAAGGCAAACAACCAAGCTATTTTACAAAGCAACAGCCGCTATGTGCTCTTACTCAACCCCGACACCGTTGTGGAGCAAGACACCTTCGATAAATGCATCGCCTACATGGACGCGCATCCGAATACAGGTGGTATGGGCGTGCGCATGCTCGACGGCAAAGGTCGCTTCTTGCCAGAATCCAAAAGAGGCCTTCCCACCCCAGCTGTATCGTTTTACAAAATATTTGGCCTTTCGAAGCTTTTTCCAAAAAGCAAAAAATTTGGCACGTATCATTTAGGCTTTCTAGACGAGCATGAAATTCATGAAATAGACGTTCTGAGCGGTGCTTTTATGCTCATGCGCGCCGAAACCCTAGATAAAGTTGGTCTACTCGACGAAGCGTTTTTTATGTACGGCGAAGACATCGATTTGTCTTATAGAATTCAACAAGGCGGCTATTCCAACGTTTATTTCCCCGAGACAAAAATCATCCATTACAAAGGAGAAAGCACCAAAAAAGGCTCGCTCAACTACGTTTTTGTCTTCTACAATGCCATGGTTATTTTTGCCAAGAAACATTTCTCGGCACGATACGCGCGCATTTTCTCGTTGGCTATCCACATGGCTATTTACCTCAGAGCGAGCGCTTCGATACTCAAAAGAGTGGTCCAAAACCTAAGTTGGCCGGCCATAGACACCGCTATTTCTGTCAGCTTTTTATATGTCTTAGCTCAACAATGGGAACAAAACCAAATTCGCTTTCCCGAATGGGCTTACGATGTGCTCATCCCTTTCTATGTAGGCATTTGGATTTTCTGCTCATGGTTGTTTGGCCTTTATGACCGCGGCACGCGCGTGCAACAAATTTGGAAGAGCACCTTTTTGGGAACGATCGCCATTTTGGTGGCTTATGCCCTATTCCCTAAAGAGTGGCAGTTTTCTAGGCTTTTTATATTGTTAGGTGCTATTGGTTTCTTACTTTCTTTTTACCTCACACGCTCCCTTAAAGAACTCCTTACCAAAGGCCGTATTGACTTTGGTAAACTCCCTAAAAAGCGCTTTGGCATCATTGCCAACAACGGCGAATACGAGCGCATTGCCGAACTCTTGAAAACTACTTATCCGCAAATTGAACAGCTTTTTCAAATAGCAATAAGCGATGGCTCGATGCAACCTCCAGCCCAGCTAGATGAAATCATTCGGGTTCACCAACTCAACGAGCTCATTTTCTCGGCACAAGATGTAGGCGCATCTAGAATCATTCAACTAATGGCCGACACCGCCACTCTTGACCTCGAATACAAAATTGCACAACCCAACACGAGCTATCTCATCGGGAGCTCATCAATCGACCAAGCCGGCACCTACTACAACATCCATTTTGATGCCCTGCAACTCCCGGTCAACAAACGCATCAAGCGCTTATTTGATTTGAGTTTTGCTCTGGTCTTATTGTGCTTTTCACCATTACTCATTTGGGGCTATAAACAACCCAAACGCTTTGTTTTGAACCTCCTCAAAGTACTTTCAGGACGCTATTCTTTTGTGGGCGTTGGCAGAAATAAAGACACGCAAAAGAAGGGTAAATTATTTCTGGTTCAACCCTTACTCAACAACGATCAACCTTTTGAATTGCAAGCGTTTATCTACACTAAAACCTATGCGCTCAAGCACGACCTCACCTCCGTCTGGAAACAACTCCGAAAGCTAGACAACGAAGCGCACTAATAATTGTCTGATTTTCCTTAATTTTGCACTCAAATCAACGACATCAATTTAACAGCAACATGGCACAAATAGAAATTCGTCTACCTAAAATGGGGGAAAGCGTTACCGAAGCAACCATTACCAATTGGCTTAAAAACATTGGCGATTCCGTTGCCATGGACGAACCACTCGTAGAAGTTGCCACCGACAAAGTAGACAACGAACTTCCTTCAGAAGCTGCAGGCACCCTTATTCAAATTCTTTTTGAAAAAGACCAAGTTGCACAAGTTGGCGACGTCATTGCTATTCTTTCTACCGACGGAAGCGCTGCACCAGCTCCAGCTGCACCGGCACCAGCTGCTGTCAGTACACCAACCGAAACTACCAACCCAGTTGTTGCTAACAATGCTCCAGCTGCTGTTGCGCCTTTAACCAAAGGAACCGATGGTCGTTTTTATTCACCGCTCGTGCGCACCATTGCACTCAAAGAAAATATCGGTGCAGCCGAACTCGCAGCTATACAAGGCAGTGGTCAAGATGGCCGTGTCACCAAAAAAGATATTTTAGCCTACCTCGAAACAAGAGGTGCTGCACCTGCAGTAGCACCAGCGGCTGCAACGCCTCAAGCAGCTGCTCCTAAGGCGCCAGCAAGCAACGGCATTCAAATCAAAGAGCCTGTAGTTATTCCTAATAGCGGTGACGAAATCATCGAAATGGACCGCATGCGCAAGCTCATCGCCGAACACATGGTGATGTCCGTACATGTTTCTCCACACGTTACCTCTTACGTAGAAGCCGACGTCACTACCATCGTCAAATGGCGCGAGCGCATGAAAAACGAATTCAAAAAACGCGAAGGTGAAAACCTCACGTTTACACCAATTTTCATGGAAGCAGTGGCCAAAGCCATCAAAGACTTCCCAATGATCAACGTATCTGTGTCAGGTACCAACATCATCAAACGCAAAGACATCAACATCGGCATGGCAGCTGCGCTTCCGAGTGGCAACCTCATCGTGCCGGTCATTAAAAACGCCGACCGCATGAACCTCGTTGGTTTGGCAAAAGCCGTCAACGAATTGGCCAACAACGCCCGCAATAACAAACTCAAGCCAGAAGACATCCAAGGCGGTACCTACACCGTTACCAACGTCGGTACTTTTGGAAATGTGATGGGTACCCCAATCATCAATCAGCCACAAGTCGCTATTTTAGCATTGGGCGCTATTCGCAAAGTACCTGCTGTCATCGAAACGCCAGAAGGCGACTTCATCGGTATCCGCCACAAAATGTTCTTGTCTCACTCCTACGACCACCGCGTGGTTGACGGCGCTTTAGGCGGGCAATTTGTGCGTCGTGTAGCCGACTACCTCGAAGGATTCGATCCAGAAACCACCATCTAAGCATGGCGCTCCAACTCGAACGCCCGCTTTGCGTTTTCGACCTCGAAACAACCGGTCTGCTCATTACCAAAGACCGCATTGTTCAAATTGCTGTCATCAAATTATTCGAAGACGGACATACCGAAACCTTCAACGAACTCGTTAATCCGGAGCAAAACATCCCTGCCCAAATTGCAGCCATTCACGGCATTACCAACGAAATGGTGGCCGATGCCCCAACTTTTGCTGCACTCGCTCCTCGCCTACTCGATTTTATTGGCAACTCCGATTTAGCGGGCTACAACTCCAATAAATTCGACATCCCAGTGCTTTCAGAAGAACTCTTGCGCTGCGGCATCGACTTCGATTTAGGCGCGCGTCATTTCGTTGACGTTCAGAACATCTTTCACAAGATGGAACAACGCACACTCGCTGCAGCCTATAAGTTTTATTGCGGCAAGCAAATTGAGAACGCACACAACGCGCTTTACGACACCCTTGCTACTCTAGAAGTACTACAAGCGCAAACAGAAAAATACGCCGACCTCGACAACAATATTGCTGGTTTGGCTAAGTTTTCGACCGTAGGCACCCAACAAAATGCCGATTTCGCAGGTCGTTTGTCTTTTGATGACAACCAAGAGGTGTGCTATAATTTTGGCAAACACAAAGGCAAAACCGTTGCACAAGTGCTCAAACTAGAGCCCGGCTACTACGGCTGGATGCTAGAAGCGGACTTCCCTTTGAACACCAAACAAGTGTTGCGCAAAGAAATGGAACGCCTCAAAGCCGCCAATGCCAGCCATCAAATCGAAGACAAGCTCGAACTACTGAAGAATAAATTCAAAAA
The DNA here is from genome assembly GCA_947458985.1 of Flavobacteriales bacterium. Lineage (GTDB taxonomy): Bacteria > Bacteroidota > Bacteroidia > Flavobacteriales_D > Crocinitomicaceae > UBA952. The sequence goes on along the minus strand of CANHBA010000131.1, from coordinate 1,106 downwards.
GCCATGAAAATCATCTGTATTGGCCGCAACTATGCAGACCATGCCAAAGAAATGAAGGCTGCGCTTCCGACAGAACCGCTCTACTTTTTAAAACCTGATACTGCCCTACTCAGAGAAGGCGATTTTTATTATCCAAAGTTTACGTCTGACTTACATTTTGAATGTGAACTCGTGGTGCGCATCGAGAAAGTCGGCAAGCATATCGCTGCAGAATTTGCACACAAATACTACACGCATTTTACCTTAGGCATAGACTTCACAGCCCGAGACCTCCAACAACACTGCAAAGAAAACGGTTTACCATGGGAACGCGCCAAAGGTTTTGACCACAGCGCACCTATTTCGAATACCTGGATCCCCAAAACCGAAATTGACTTAGAAACAGCCGAATTCAAACTCTTTCAAAATGGCAAGGTGCAACAAATTGGCCATCCGAAAGATTTTATTTTCAGTATTGATACCGTCATTGCTTATGTATCTCAGTATGTAACCCTCAAAACCGGTGACTTGATCTTTACAGGCACACCTGCCGGTGTTGGCCCCGTACAAATTGGAGATGTGCTCACTGCCGAACTCAATGGCCAACAACTCCTCGAACTCCGTATTGCTTAATTTATTGCTTGATGACCAAGCTGCTTTGGCCATTAGAAAGCATTAAAATATAGGTGCCTTCTGCCGCTGAAGAAATATCTAACTGCTCTTGACTTTTCAAATCTGAAAAGCGCAGCACTACCTGACCACTCAATGAAATAAGTGCGCCTGAGCAAAGCCCTTGCACTCCTTTTAAGATAAGCCTACCATTGGTAGGATTCGGATAAACTTGTAATGGCGCAACTTGAAGTGGTGCTACACTGAGGTCAGAGCCGGGCTCGTTTTCAAGTAAAAACAGGCCTCCTAAATCTTGCCCTACATATAATTCGAGGTGGGCATCGTTGTCTAAATTCGAAATGGCAGCGGCTGCATAAGCACCAATTTGGGCACTCAGCCCTAAAAAGTCTGTGCTACGCTCGTGAAAATTCGTACTTGTTCCAGAAGCAATGCTGTCATAAAAATGAATGCGACCATCTAGTGCCCCAACCATTAAATAAGTGGTGTCTAGGTACTTG
>CANHBA010000130.1 GCA_947458985.1 Flavobacteriales bacterium | reverse complement strand
AGCCAATTTCGTAACTAAATACAAAATCAGCAGGCGCATCGAAGCTACCTTCAACGCCGTTTTCGATAGGGAGCGGATTACCTAAGATATCGAGTTTTTCATCGATGACGTAGCGGTAAAGCGCGTCGTTGGTCAGTTTGTTGAGCTCTTCAAGTAAAACAGACTTTCCGTATTGTTTTTGAATGAGGCCAGCAGGTACATGCCCTGGTCTGAAACCTGGAATTTTAGCTGTTTTACGGTATTTATCTAGTGCAGCCTTTACTTTGTTTTGGTAGTCGGCAGCAGCGATTTCTACTTTTAATACGCCGTTTTGGGCATCGATTTCTTGACGTGTAATTTTCATGCGATCGTTTTGTTAAGCCTAATATTAAAAAAAAAAGGCCTCGTTGAACCAACGAGACCTTAGTGCGGATGGAGGGACTCGAACCCGCACACCTCTCGGCACCAGATCCTAAGTCTGGCGTGTCTACCAATTTCACCACATCCGCAATTTATGTAAACCTTATGCCGTTTGCACAAGACCCTGTTGGGGCTGCAAAGATAAGAAAGAAATCAATAATACAAAAGTTGAAATAAAAAAAAGCAAGGAATTATTGCGCTTTTTTTTGAAGCAGCGAACGAATTTCTTTCATAAATGACGACGCATAAACAAAACTTTCAATTTCGGGGTTGGTGGCATTGATAATGGAGTGGCGGTCGCCCTCCCACCATTTTTTACCTTGATGAATAAAGAGGATGTGATCGCCGATTTCCATGACGCTGTTCATGTCGTGGGTAATAACTACAGTGGTAATTTTATACTCCTGCGTGATGTCTCGGATGAGTTTGTCGATGACAATAGAAGTTTTGGGATCGAGGCCAGAATTCGGTTCATCGCAAAATAAATAGCGCGGGTTCATGGCAATGGCGCGGGCAATACCGACTCTTTTCTGCATACCGCCGCTACACTCTGAGGGCATGAGTTTGTTGCGCCCCGCTAAATTGACGCGATCTAGGCAGAAATCGGCGCGCGCTTGAATTTCGGCTTTGGTCATTTTGGTGAACATTTGCAGCGGAAACATGACGTTTTGTTCTACGGTCATGGAGTCAAAAAGGGCTGCGCCTTGAAAAAGCATGCCAATTTCTTGACGGATATTACTGCGCTCATTGCGATCCATTTCGGTAAAATTGCGCTTATCGAATAAAATTTGACCTGCGTCGGCTTCATATAAACCTACAATGCACTTAGCTAAAACAGATTTTCCTTGACCCGACTGCCCAATGATGAGATTAACCTGTCCTTCTTCAAACACGTGATCGATGTCAAAAAGTACCTTTTGACCATTGAAGCTTTTGGAAACTTGTTTGACTTCAATCATGAGAGCAACATGAGTTGGGTAAGTATAAAATTGGCAATAAGGATCGCGACACTACTACTCACAACTGCTTGCGTAGAAGCCCTACCTACATCGAGTGAACCCCCTTTGACGTAATAGCCGTAAAAGGAGGAAATACTGACAATTAGAAAACCAAAAACAAGCGTTTTGGTAAGGGCGTATGTGATGTGAAACGGATTGAAAAAAGAGCGGATTCCGAGAATGTAGATTTCGGTGGTGGTGAGGTCTGAAACCAATAAGGCCAGCCAACCCCCAAACATGGAAAGCGCCATAGAGAAAACGACCAAAACTGGAAAGAATACCAATGCAGCTGTGATTTTGGGCAAAACCAAGAAATTCAGGGAATTGACCCCCATGATTTCTAGGGCGTCGATTTGTTCGGTAACGCGCATTGTGCCAATTTCGGAGGCTACATTTGAGCCAACTTTACCAGCAAGAATTAATGAAATAATAGTTGGAGAAAACTCCAAGATGGTACTCGATTGCGTAATAAAGCCAACGGTGTAGTCTGGGAGCAAGGGGCTCTCCATACTAGATGCGGTCTGCAATGCGATGACAGCTCCCATGAAAGTAGACATGAGGGCCACAATTGGCAAGGAGTTGATCCCGATTTGATCGATTTCTAGAAAGGTGTGCTTCCAAAAGAAACGCCAGCGATTTGGCCGCGTAAAAACGACACTCAGCATGAGTATATAACGACCAAATTGTTGTAGGAGTTTCACTACGCTAAGTTAAACATTATTTTTGTGGTCATGCAGTCCAAGCGCCAACACTTCATTGATACCCTCGAAAAATTTGCTCCGGCAGCTTTTACGCCCTATTTAGCCGATTGCATTTTAGGTGCTGGTGTTCAGTTTAAAATTGTGCCCGGACGCAAAACCAAACTCGGCGATTTTCGCACCCATCCACTGCAAACCAAACCAATCATTACCGTCAACGGGGACCTCAACCCATATAGTTTTCTAATTACCGCCCTTCACGAACTCGCGCATCTCGATACCTACCGCCAGTACGGCTGGAAAGTAGCTGCTCACGGGCTCGAATGGAAAACCGCTTTTCGACACCGTTTATTGCCACTTTTAGAAAGCAGAGCACTCCCGCCAGAGCTACACCACGTTTTGGAAAAAAGCTTTGTGCGGCTGAAGGCCTCGAGTGGTGGCGATGTACACCTTAGTAGGGTCTTGCGCACTTTTGACCTCAAAGAAGAAATTACGTTAGAAAGCCTGCCAAGAAATGCACATTTCTACCTGAACAACAAACACTTTATCAAAGGTGAACTCCGAAGAACTCGTTATCTTTGTACAGAATTTGGCAGCAACCGTATTTATTTAGTACATGCGCTTGCCGCCATAACACCCCTTACGCATGAACAGTAAAAATACATATGGCCTTATTATGGCTGGTGGCGTCGGAAGCCGATTCTGGCCACTTTCTACCTCAGAAAATCCAAAGCAGTTTCTAGATGTCCTCGGTATTGGTAAATCTTTGCTGCGCCTCACTTTTGAGCGCTTGCAAAAATTCATTCCAGCAGAACACATCTATATCCTAACCAACACCTCTTACGAAGCGCTCGTTCTCGAACAATTACCCGAACTCACCAGTAGCCAAGTTTTGTGTGAGCCAGAGCGCAAAAATACAGCACCATGCATCGCATATGCAGCTGCAAAAATTCACGCACTCGACCCCGATGCAACCCTTTTGATTTCTCCTGCAGACCACCTCATCATCAACGAGGCGCGTTTCGAAGAAATCATTCAAACGGCGTGGCAAACTGCCCAAGATGGCAAACTTGTTACACTCGGCATCGAACCCACCAGACCCGACACAGGCTATGGCTACATCGAATTTGAAAAAACTGAACAAACGCAAAAAGGAAGTGCTTGCCCAGTTTTACAATTTCGAGAAAAACCCAACTTAGCCACTGCTCAAGCCTTTCTCGATGCAGGCAACTTCTTTTGGAATGCCGGAATCTTTGTTTGGAAGTCAGCGGTCATCCTCGATGCGCTAGCACAGTATCAGTCCGACATTTACCAAATATTTACTGCACAGCCAGAAGTCTATGGCAGCAATCAGGAAATCGACTTCTTAAAAGATGCCTTTGCCGCTTGCCCTGACATCTCCATCGATTTTGCCGTCATGGAAAAAGCACAAAACGTAAGTATGGTGCTCGCCGATTTTGACTGGAGCGACCTCGGCACGTGGGGCAGCCTAACCACTCACTTAGATAAAGACACGCAACAAAATTCAATTATCGGTCAAAATGTGTATGCTTTTGATTACGAAAATTGCCTGATCAACGTACCGCACAATAAAACCGTATTGCTAGATGGCCTTCAGGACTACATCGTTGTCGATACCGCAGACAAACTCATGGTGTTGCGCTTGAGCAGCGAGCAAAAACTCAAGGAATACCTCAAAGCAATGGGCGTCAACTAACAGCAAATATGGTTAAAATACGCAATATCGAACTCGGTGATTTTCCATTGCTTTTGGCACCCATGGAAGACGTCAGCGACCCGCCTTTTCGCGCACTTTGCAAGCAGTATGGCGCAGACCTCATGTACACCGAATTCATTTCCTCTGAAGGCCTGATCCGCGACGCCGCCAAAAGCCGCCAAAAACTCGATATCTTTGAATACGAGCGGCCAATTGGCATTCAAATTTTTGGTTCAGAGACCGACAGCATGGTGCAATCTGCACAAATTATAGAGGCCGTACAGCCAGACCTCATCGACATCAATTATGGTTGCCCCGTCAAAAAAGTAACCTGTAAAGGTGCAGGCGCCGGCTTGCTTCAAGACATCCCCAAAATGGTGCGCCTAACACAAGAAATTGTCAAAGCCACCTCCCTTCCAGTAACTGTCAAAACGCGCTTAGGCTGGGACGACGACACCAAAAATGTCGTCGATGCTGCCGAACGCCTTCAAGACATCGGCATTGAAGCCATTTCTATACACGGGCGCACGCGCAAACAAATGTATAAAGGTGAAGCAGATTGGTCGCTTATTGCTGAAGTGAAAAACAATCCGCGCATGCACATTCCTGTTTTTGGCAACGGCGATATCGACAGTCCTGAAAAAGCATTAACTTACAAAAACAGATATGGTGTAGATGGCGTCATGATCGGCCGTGCTTCTATTGGATATCCCTGGATTTTTAGAGAAATCAAACATTATGTTCAAACGGGCGAAACACTCGCAGGGCCTACCCTAGCCGAACGTGTTTTAGCATGCCGCGAACATTTAATCATGAGCATCAAATGGAAAGGTCCTAAGCTTGGAATTGCCGAAATGAAAAGGCACTACACCAACTATTTCAAAGGGATTTCACACTTTAAAGACTACCGTACCCGTTTGGTAACGAGCTCAGAACTCGATGAAATTCTCGGCATACTGTCTTACATTGAACAACACCAAGACGAATTTATTTTCGCTTGATGCCTTTGTACTAAATCAGCTTGTTGCGACGAAGTATAGACCTCACCGGAATTTGCAAGCTACCAAAGATTTCGTAGCGCGTAATTTTGTCAATCTTAAAATAGTATTTGGTGCCTTTATATTTCCAAAGTACCTGGTTTTGTTTGCTGCGCACAACAGGTGGAGATACTGCTGCAGAAAAATACTGGTAATACGGACCTGACTTCTGAAAATGTAATAAAGGCGAAAACAGAAAACGATAGCCATGTTCATCTTGGCGCAATAGTCCTTTTTGGGTCAATTTTCCTATGAATTGTGGCGCTAAGCTATTCATTGAAGCCAATACAGCAAAACCTGCTACGGTGTCGTAGCGCAAGCGCTCTACTTCTGTTTCATTGAAATCGTCGTCGAGAATAGTTTCGATATAACGTACTTCTTGTATTTGCTTTCCTCCTTCTTGGTAAACGAGGTCACCGTTCCAGGCAGCTAAAAAGCGCTCAAATGGGAAGCCAATTTTTCGACTTAATTGAGCCAACTGGACATATACGGAGTCTTGGCGTTGTTGTTTAAATTCACTGACATCTAAATGGATGTCGATTAGGCGGTCAGTCTGAAGATTACTAGTGTAGCTGAGTCCTGAGCTTTTGAGGGAGAAATAAAGCGGTGTGCGTTTTTTAATGTAACTCTTCAATTTGAAACCTAATGAGTCGCTATCGTGGGCAAACATAGCGGTTTGGATGTCAAAGCGCTTGAGTTTTGGCCAATTGGCATAAATGACGAGGTGTTCATCTTTGAATTGTTTTTGCTTTAAAAACTGTTTCCAAACTTTTTGCTGCGAACCGTGATGGGCAGAAACCACATGATTCAAGGTTTTGATGAAGTCGGTCCCTTGATAGATCAGTGCGTAATCTTTGCCGTAATGCAAGTAAGATTGCTCCTTCTCGATATAAAAGAATTTATTGCCTCCGACAACGGAGTCTTGGAGTGCGGCATACTTTGACAAGCGTTCAATTCCAAGTTGTACTTTTGAAGAATCGGTTAAGCGTATTAATGCACCCCAATTGCCGTCTTCATTGGCAAAAAGATACAAATTGGATTCTAGGTCGATGCCGTATTGTTTGCCCTGACCTAATAAAAATTCATAGGTAGTGAAGTCCCGCATGGACATCTTGTTGTATTGGAGCATGGAATTGGTTTCCTTGGCCAGCTCTAGAATATTCGCTTTTCCAAGAAAATCGGCGCTTGGGAGGCGGTCAATGAGGCGAGGTGTTTTGGGCTGCTCAAACAAAAAAGACTTGACAAACAAAACCAAACCCAAACTGCCTGCAATTAAAACAAGAGTCAAAAACTTACGGTACATTGCTTTACGGATTCAATGTGTAAATGAGGTACAGGGAATTAACGAGGTCGAGAAGATGTTTGCCGGTAGATTCT
>CANHBA010000129.1 GCA_947458985.1 Flavobacteriales bacterium | reverse complement strand
GTTGTAAAAGAGATTCTTGATCAAGGAAAAATGGGCGGACAGCGTCTGCTCTTCTCAGCAACTCTTGATCGTGGTGTCGACTCACTCGTTAAGTCATACCTTAAGAACCCAAAGACACACTCATTACAAAATGACCGTGCTTCGGTTTCAACCATGGAACACCACGTTCTTGTTATGCACCCAGGTGATAAAGATTTAATTACTGCTCAAATTGCAGCACGCAACGGAAAAACAATTCTCTTTGTTAAAACCCAACGCGGCGCAGATCGTCTTGCAGACAACCTCGCAAAAGCGGGCGTTCCAGTCGGCGCCCTGCACGGTGGAAAGTCACAAGCAGTGCGTACTCGCACGCTCAAACTATTTAAAGAACAAGATAACGCTGCACTTGTTGCAACTGACGTCGCCGCCCGCGGTATCCACGTCGATGGCATCTCACTCGTTGTTCACGTAGATGCACCAACAGATCACAAAGATTATCTACACCGCTCCGGTCGTACAGCACGTGCTGGCGAAGCTGGTGGAGTAGTAGTCCTTGCAACAACAAAACAACAAACTTCAGTTAAAGGATTAACTTCTCGCGCTGGTGTCACACCTAAATTCGTAGGCGTAAAACCAAATGACGCCGAACTTATGACAATCACCGGTGCCCAAGAACCAAGTGGGATCCCTTACGTCGCCCCAATTACTGAATCCCGCGGGCCTTCTCGCTCAGGCGGAAAGCGTCCACGACCTAATTCAAGTCAGCGTCGTAGACGGCCTAGGTAGATTCTGGGTAATAGAGGAATATTGCAATGGAGTAGGTACCCAATCTTTAAATTTTATCCAATAAAATATGAATGTGAGTACTTTAATTTTCAGTGATACCCGACAAGTCTTACTTTGTATCGCATGATTTTTCAAGAATTATGTGTCAAGGATACTCCTAAATCAAACTTGACGGAAAGTAAATTATGAAAGACATAATATTCCCGTCAAAATTTCTTAATGGACAGCCGAACGGAATAAGTGTAGATGCAAAACAGTTTCATGATTTTTTTGAAACAAATTCATATTCCATTTTAATGTTGCGAGATTTAGATACACCAAATAAAGATAGACCTCTGCGATCCAAGATAATGATCCATTTAAAAAATTACTACATAATTTTAAAAGGGGTAGATATTAGGAATATCAAAGCAGAATTCTTCTTTTTTCCCCAAGTTTCCCCCATTCGTTATAAATTCAACCCTGAAACACGGATTGTTTACAGAATTCATGATGTTTTTCCAATAACTAACCCTCAATGGTTTTCAATAAAAGCGATCTTGTCCTTTCGTATTTCGATGTACAGAATTAAAAAAGACTCTTTGTTTATTTTTAATTCTGAGTATACAAAAAAACAATTCCTAACGAAAAAATCAATTAGAGAAGATCAAACTTTGGTGGTGCCTTGTATGATCAGCAATCTCTTGAACAAAAAGTGTAAAAAATGTCAAGGATGCAAGACATCCACGGATTCGAACGGTTACTTACTTTGCGTTGGAACCATCGAACCACGAAAAAATTACCAAACTCTTCTTGATATCTACACTAAAAATTTGGATAGTCTTCCAAATTTAGTTGTGATAGGAAATCAAGGTTGGAAGCAAAAAAGAATTGCTAAGGGTCTTCAAAACAATCCTAAAATTAGTCTAATGGGTGGCATATGTGATGGTGCACTCATGGAACTTTATGTGAACTCAATAGCGTTTGTTAGTCTTTCACTCGACGAAGGATTCAATATTCCAGCACACGAAGCCGAGCGATATGAGTTGCCCATGATTCTATCCGATATCCCCGTGCATAGAGAATTTTTTCAATCTTCAAGTTTAGTAAAATTTGTAAGCCCTAGAGATCAGGAAGAAATCGTGAATCAAATTATGCAATTTAATACATACAAAAGGAAATCACAAATTTTGAATTATAGTGACTCCCCGATGTATTCTGAAAGTTTGAATAATTTCCTTAAAGTTAAAAACTATGAATAAGGATTTTTGCCTCGACGTAACATCTTTGCATCATATTGGGCACAGTGGTGTGGAAAATGTAGCTTCCCATTTGAAGGAAGCGGCTTTGCTCCTAGAAATTACCTGCGTGTACTGGGATGCAAAAAGTTCTTCATACAGGAACGAATCAACTGGCTCGACGGCGTATTTTTCGCCTGGTTCGCGAATTTTCATTCCGGATATTCCGAGAGTAAGAGATAGAGTCAATTATTTGCTTCTTTTAAATAAGAAACGAAATGTTTCTTATTCTATTTTGGTTCACGATCTTCTGCCAATCGATTTTCCAGAGTATTTCCCAAACCATGCGGTTGAAGAATTTTATAATTTTCTCAAACTGCTTCATAAAGCAAATGTGATTGGGTGTGTTTCAAGACAAACTTTAAATTCTGTTGCGAATTATTTCACAGTTAAGAATCGAAAGGCGCCAGACCTTGAGCTTTGGACTTTACCCTTCAGAATTTTAGAAACGCAACCGGGTACGAGTTTATCTTTGGCAACGCCAGAAGTGAACATTTTGGTGTTGGGAAACATTGAACCGCGTAAAAATCTAATTTCAATTTTTAATGTGATTCCTCTTCTAAAAGCTCATCTAAATGATTTTACAATTACGTTTGTTGGTGCGCACCAGTGGGGTACGGACTTTTTTCAATCAGAAATTGCTCTTTGCTTAAGGAAGAATCTCAAAGTTAGATATTATCCAAATGCATCACAGTTTGTCCTTGATACAATCTGGTTGAATACAAACTTGGTTTTGTATCCGAGTTTTTTCGAAGGTTTCGGTTTGCCAATAGTGGAAGCAATTTATAGAGATATTCCTGTTGTTGCCAATCGTGAATTACCGGCTTCTATCCTAGTTTCTGAGTCTTCTCGCTTTTTTGGTTTTGATGTCTCAGATGAACAAAGTTTTCTGGCTTCGATACTTGATGCTTCTGATTCTAAAAATTATATCGATCCGTTGAAGGTAGTACAGGGTTCAAATCTACATCGTAAAGATTGGGGTGAATGGGCAATAAACACCATTTTAGGGTTTATGAAAACGTAGTTTTAAAGTTTGAAAAATGATTATCTATGTCCAAATTCCTATTTTTATACCTTAAATATTTAGGGTAAATCTTATCCCAAAATCGTCGGCGGAATCTTATCGGAAGCAATTGCCAAATATACCTTAGTACACCAATGCGTTTATTGCCTTTTTGATATGAATGCTCGAATTGTTCTGTGAATTTTTTTTCAAATAGAGGGTTAAGACAATTGTTTGTTATGAAATTTTCAAAATCATGACTGATATGCAACCAATTAAATTCATCGAAAAGTTTTTTTGCTTCATTGCTTTTCTTTTGCCAATTCTCATCATTTGTAAGAAACAGAAGGGCTTTTTCAAATTCAGAAAATTCTTCGCAGATTAAAAAGCCGTTCTTTTTTGGTTGATTTACTCCACGTGCTCCGATTTCTGTGGATATTATAGGCAATCCCATGGATAAAGCTCTTGGAATCTTCAAGTGCGTTCCAGACCCCATCATCATTGGATTTAGTAGAGCCAAACTACTATTCAAAATTCCATCTAACTGATTATCGCTGATGTATCCTTTAATAAATACATTTTTTGGCACTTTACGGTTTAAAGCGAGTCCTACTGTTCCAATCAAATAAAAATTGTATTGCTTCAATTTTAGAGCCATTTCGCAGATTACTTCTGCGGCTTGAACATTTGGATAATGACCACTACCAATAAAAACTAAATCCCTAGATTGTGAATTGTTGTTTGCAATTTTTTGTCTTTCTTTTGAACCATTTTGAATCACCTTTTTTAACACTGTTCGTTCTGTTCTTGATACGAGTGATAGCAGATCATTTTCTGAACAGGCCGTCAAATAATCAGCTTTATTTAGAACCTTGTCTTCTGCAAATTTCGCGATTTCCGCATCTATCGAATCCGAGCCATAATAATTTTTGAATGCCTCAAATTCGTTATTGTGGGCATCGTACAAAATCGGAGTTTGTGCTCCGTGAACGTATGGATACATCCATGGGTGCGCTAAAACTACTAAATCGTGGCTTTGAATCAATTTATGTATATATCTTGTTGTGTTGCTTTTTTCCTCATAAGCCAGCATTTTGGCCAAGTCCCAGGATCCACTTTTTAATTGGTTTCCAATTTTATGCGCTAAAGATATCTGACTAGATTCTAAAGGAATATCGATATACATGAAATTATCCATGTCAGCACGATTTTCTATATTTGAATACTTGTTTTCCAGATTCAGGGACACGATTGTTACGTCTATTTTTTTCGATAGCTGACAATACAGATTAAAGCATCTCTCATGCCCTCCATCTTTTACAGGCAAAAATCCATAAGAATTTAGGACTAATAATCTAAATTTCGGAGTAACAGCCACGTCTAATTTAAACATATTTTATCGAATTATTCGTGCAAGGTATGATCAGGGAATGAGAGAAGGTTCCATTCATCCAGCCATTTCGAGACATAGACTAATGGCTTTAATCGTTTGCTATGTAGTTCTTTTCGTGAGCATAATTCGTGTTGTAACGTATAGACAGTTGTATGCTGACGGTTCTTGGTATGCCATGAAGGCCATTACAAGTCATGAGAAATTTATACTTCCGAACCGATTCGCTGTTCAATGGTTAGAGCAGATTTTTGCGGGAAATGTTTTCACGAATCATTTTATTGATAACTCAAGATATTTTATTCTACTGCTGGGTTTTGGTTATTTCATAGTCCCAAGTTTGATTTGCTTTTTGATTTATTCCTTGCTCAAAGAAGACAAGCGCAATCTCCAGCTTCATCTTGTTGCTGCTAGTACTGCAATACTTCTGTTTGGTGGAATGGTCGGAGAATCTGCCTACACTGCCATGCTAGTTTTGTTGGTTTCAGCTTTACTAGTGAATGGTTGCACGCCATGGTCCTACCCAACAGTTTTTGTCTTATCTGTACTGTTAATCGGAAGTTACGAATCAATGATTTTTTATGGTCCTTACCTACTGTACGTAATAATCAAAAAAGTGATGGTGAAAGAAGTTGAGTCTAAATCATGGCTTTATCTTTCTGTTCTAGCTTTAATCTTCTCTACTGCTTACCAGTTGTACTTTGTAATTTATCCAGATAACCCTTCAAATAGAAGTAATGCGTCAGATATTGTTTCATTATTAAACTTTAAATCCACTAAAGTATACTTTTTGACTTTTGTTTTGTGCATAATTATGACCGCTATTTTTAGGAAACGTATTTTATTTGTTTTATCGGTAACATTTTTTTCCATTTTTATACTTTTGGATATTCCAATGACTCAAGTTTCTCCAAAATTTCAGTACAGTTTCAGATCTGTTGGTTCAGCAATTGTCTTGTTTATTTTACTTTATTCACAGTTAAAAAAACCGAGAATAGGCATTTCGTTTAATGGCAGGAGACTATTTTGCACGGCATTGATTCTGTTTTCACTCTTGGATATTTCTGCTTCTACGGGCTTCAATGCTTATGTTGCCAAGGTTCAACAGGCTACTAGTTTAGGCGGAATCATTCCTTTTGAGAAAATAGCAGCGACCACTTCCGAAAATATTCGATTCTCGTGGGCTTGGTCAATGCCATCACTGTCTTTTGTGCTAGCTCAAAATGAAAATTCCGGAATTGTTTTGAACCAGTTTAAGCCTAGCTGGGAACCTTTTGATCCCCATAAAGCCCTAGATCATGAGGGCTTATTTTGGTTTGGTTAAAAGTGTTTTTTGTAAGGTTGCCTATTAACGTGGGGGTAGCTGAAAAATTGTCCCTAAAGATAAGATTTTTTGATTCTGGATTAAAGTTTTCTACCCTTTCCTTTACAGTCAAAGCCTTTCCCGTGCAAATGTTATAGATTTCTCTGTATGTTCCATATGTACAATTGTTGATTTTTGAAAATTTACATTTAGTTTAAATCATTGATTAAATGGGTAACTTCGGAAACAGTTCAGAAGAGGCACAAACTTTGAATTTAAAGTATAACTCTCACGACTAGCATTTCTTTGATGTGCTGCATTTCGACTTGTTTTTAATCCAGTCTCACAACACCATTAGGTGTCATCACATGCACAGCAACGATTCCTGATTCGCCTTCGCTCGCAGATGCCGCTACCCATTCAACTTCAACATCTGATCCAATGGCAGCGCGTAGTTCTGAGCCAAGCCACTCTTCAATGCGTGATTCATCGCCAGAAATTTCTACTTTAACAATCTTTGCAATTGCTTTTCCATCTGT
>CANHBA010000128.1 GCA_947458985.1 Flavobacteriales bacterium | reverse complement strand
CATGCACAATCGTATAAGCAAGCATATGCCGAAAAACTATCGAAATCCTATAATTTCATTGAATCCTATCCTATTTGGCTAGAATTGGCACAAGAATCGGCAACACTTGACACCCACGTAGTGCGTTCGCTCATTACAGCTGCCTTTGAATCTGAGCAATACGAAGCAGCATTAGATTGGTCCGTGAAATTAACTGCACAAAGTAAAGATGCTAATGCCAAAGATTTTAAATCGCAATTGCAGCTTTTACAACTGACCAAGCAAAACTCCAAATTAGAAACAACCATCGCAGAGGGTCTAAAGCGTTTCCCCGAAAATAAAGACTTACAAATCTGGCAACAAAACCTTAGTCTGATTCAAGCGAGTTATCAAATTGCTTCTGACTACACAATTCAATTATTCAGAAGTTCCGAAACAGGTGAGGTTTTTGCTGCTTCTGATTATCCGGAAGGAGTATTGTATGTATCAACCCAATACAACTCAGGGTTTGTCAACCGTATTTACGGCAAAACAGGTCAGTACTTTACAGATATCATCTACGCAAAAAACGGTAGCAAGAAGGACCAAATCTGGAATGGCATCAAAAGAACCAACCCCCACGATGGCCCAGTGAGTTTCTCTAAAACCAACCGCTATGCCTACATGACCAGCAATCACGAAAGCATCGACTTGGAAAACGAAGTTAAAATCAATCGACTCAAGCTTGTCATTTACGAAAACAGTCTTGGAGAATGGTCGGCAACCGATTTATTCAAATGGAACAACCCGGATTACTCTGTTGCGCATGGCGTAGTAGACGATTCCTTACACCTCTACTTCTCTTCTGATATGCCGGGTGGTTTTGGTGGTGCTGATCTTTACCGCTGTACCTGGAACGGCTCAAGCTACGAGGCACCGGTCAATCTTGGTCCAATTGTCAATACTGCTGGAGACGAAAACTTTCCGTTTGTTTCGCAAGATGGCTATCTGTATTTTTCTTCAACCGGTTGGCCTGGGATGGGCGGTCTAGACGTTTTTCGATCTGATTTTATACAGAACCAACCAAAAAACATGGGCGTTCCAGTAAACTCTAATGCCGATGACTTTGCTTTTTCTGTCAATGACCTCAGCGGAAAGGGTTACTTGTCATCGAATCGCAATAACTGGAAAGACGAAGTATTTAGTGTGCAATTTAAAGGACAAAAGCGCTACGTGGAGTTGGTCCTGCAAGACTGCTTGAAAAAAGCCCTTCCAAATGCGCCTATTTCAATTTACAACGCGGATGGCTCTTATTATAAAAAACTCACCACAGACGATTTCGGTAAGGATAATTTCATTGGCGTTATAGGCCAAGATTACATAGCAACCTACATGAATACCCAAACAGGTTTCAAAGATAGTATCCGCTTTACCAACCAACTCGATCCGTATCAAACCATAGCGCTCAAAGCTGCTCCAAAAAATCAGATACGTGTCTTGAATTTGATTTCTTATAAAGGGGAACCACTCGACGGCGCGCTTGTAAAGTTATATGCAGATGAAAAATTAGTGAGTAAATTCGTCACTAAAAAAGAAGGGACTATTGATATCACCAACTTAAAAGTAGACTCACTCACTATCACTGCTATCAACCACAAAGATCAATATCTCTCTATCAAAGACCGCTTGTCTTGTGAAGAAAAGGACATCATCCAATTACAAATGAAGCCAAATAGCTCGGCTACTTTCATCAACCTTGACCTCATCCTCTACGATTTCGACAAATGGGATCTTCGCCCAGAAAGTATCAAAGAACTAGACAAAGTGATTGCCTACATGAAAACCAACGACCTCAAATTAGAGCTTTCTTCACACACTGACTCCAGAGGTATCGATTCATACAACGAATGGTTGTCGCAACAGCGCTCAAATAGCTGTGTGAACTACATCATCAGTAAAGGAATTAGTGCAGAGCGCATCATTGCCAAAGGCTACGGAGAATATAAATTGAAAAACCGCTGTGCCAATGACATCCAATGCACAGACGAAGAGCATCAGCAAAACCGTAGAACAGAACTCAAGATCATTCAGTAGTTTAAGTTTCACTAATTTTGCAGCACCAATGCTTCGTTTCTTACTGATTTTCCTGTGTTTAGCCAATTTCACCTTTGCACAAAGTGTCTTTGACATTGCACGTACTGGCAGTGCCGAACAAATGGAAAAACACCTCCGCAAACATCCAGCACACCTCAACCTCACCTCAGAACACGGCGCCACACCTTTACTGCTAGCTACTTATCGCGGCAACCATGAGGTAGCCCAAGTTTTACTCGAGGCCGGGGCAGATCCCAATCAATGTTTCAAAGAAGGCGCGCCTATTTATGGCGTTATTTTTAAAGGCGATGCCAAAATGCTCGACTTACTTATTCAAAAAGGAGCCGATGTAAATCAGGTTTGCCAATTAGAAGAATTAGGATATCCTATTCATTTAGCCATCAACCTCCTTCGTTTGGAGCAAATCAAGCAACTCTTGGCTGCCGGAGCACGTCTAGACGTGCGAGATGCACAAGGCAGAACCATTGACGACCTTTTGCGCTTGCAGCAAAACCCTGAATTGAATGCCCTTTTTACAAATCATCATTGACCAAATAAAAATGAAAAAGACTACACTTCTATTTGCTTTTCTACTACTCTTTATTCTGCCTGCAACCTACGCGCAATCTTATACCACGGGTGTGGTTAATTTGAGCTCCACAGCTGGCCTTGCCATGACTGCCAAGATAGATATCAGCACCCAAGTAACTTTAACACTTACAGGCCCTGCCGGTCGTTGGTTTGCACTTGGCTTCAATGCCAGCTCCATGACCAACGGCACCGATGTGGTGGGTGTTCATAGCGCCACTACACTCAGCGCTTTTGATTGCAAACTCACAGGTTTTGCTGCTCCCGTTACCGACGCCCAACAAAACTGGACCATCACTTCTGATGTCGTCTCTGCAGGGACACGCACCATTATTGCAACGCGCGCACTCAATACCGGCGATGCCAACGACTACGTTTTTTCGGCTACACCAACAGCGATCAGTCTCATTTGGTCGCGTTCAGGTTCGGCTACCTTTACGTATAGCAACCACGGCGGGAGCAACCGCGGCGTTACCGCTGCAAGTTTTACATTTGTGCCACCACCTGCACCTCCTGCTGCACCAACCGGTGCTGCTAATCAAAGTTTTTGCGCAGGTGCCACATTGGCACAATTGAGTGCAACTGGCACTGCGCTTCTATGGTACGCCACGCCAACAGGCGGCACAGCTTTGCCGAGTTCAACTGTTTTGGTGACCGGAACAAGCTATTATGCTACTCAAACCATAAATGGTTTAGAATCAACCAATCGTTTGGCTGTAACCGTGACACTAAATACAGCTCCAACTGCGCCAAATACCATTAATGGAGCGCTGCATTTTTGCTATAGTGGCGGTGTGCAACAATTCAGCACTGCTAGTGTACCAAATGCAAGTTCTTATGTCTGGACTACACCTCAAGGTGCCACAGGATCCAGTACAGGAACCAATATCAGTTTGCTCTTTTCTCCTAGTTTTCAGTCAGGGACGCTCACTGTTCTTGCGCAAAACAGCTGTGGCCAAAGTGCTCCGGTGAGTGTGGTTATCAATCAACACTTGCAAACAAGTTCAACTTTAAATATCACAACTTGTGATCCCTACACATTTAACGGTCAGAACTACGCCCAAAGTGGCACCTACGTTTATCAAGGAACTACCGTTTGGGGCTGTGATTCAACAGTTACCTTGAACCTCACCATATCACCAACCATAACAACCAATTTAGAGGCAGATGCTTGCGGGTCTTATCCATGGAACGGACAAACATACTGGGCGAGCGGTGTGTATACGGATTCCTTACAAACCGTTGCTGGTTGCGATTCAATTGTTACGCTCAACCTCAATGTATATCCAATTGATGCAATTGTCATTGACAGCACCGTGCTTGACTCCTTTACTTGGAACGGAACTACCTATAACACCTCAGGGCAGTACACTCAATTTTTCACGTCAATTCACGGTTGCGACAGCAGCGTTACTATCAATTTAACGATTGAAGACAGCGGACTCGACAACCAACAGTTCAGCACCCTTAAAGTGAGTCCTAATCCGATCATGACTGGGCAAACCCTTCAAATCATTGGCATCCAAACAAAGTTACCTTTTGAGATTTTCAGTCAAGAAGGAAAACTTGTTCAAAGCGGTCAAACCAACGGTCAAATATTTTTAAGTAAAGGCCTTGATCTCGGAACTTACTATCTAAAAATCAACAAGCAGTCCTTACCGCTGATCATCAGCGAATAGCCTTATTGCGGTTTCTGATAGCTTTTGTGCATGTAATACACATGCGGGAAACTCAATGCAGATAAAAAGATAAACACCTGTCCCCAATTGGGTTCTTGTATCAAATACAAATAGGCCCCAAACAACCCCAATGCACCTAAAGTAAAAGGCAAGGCTTGTAACCACATTTTTTGGTGGTTCAACTTGAGTTTCTCGCGCAAATGTAGCCAACCATGTAAACTATGCTGGAACACAAAATAACAGACAAAAGCAGGAAGCAATGGAAGCCACATTCCTAAAATAAGGACAAAAATAGTTTCAATTATTCTTGAAAAAAAAGATCTGGTGAATAGCAATAACAAGCCTAAAATAGCTAACGACCAAGTAATAGTTTGACTGAAGTCAAAAGAAAAACTAAGATACTTTGGGATTTCAATACCCATTTGATTGAGAATTTGATTTGTTTCAATCCAATGACTCCCCAAAATGAGTGCGAGGACAAGGAAACCCCAAAAGAAACTTCTGACTCCGCTGCGCAGCTTCCAAATTTCGAAATCGGCTTGCCCAAAATGCCAAGCCGTATAAGCTAAAAAAATAATGAGTGCTAGATAGGGTAAGAAGTACCAAACAACAAGCAACAACAAACCTAGGCCGAGGTAAACACCGATAAAACGCCAAGGAATTCGGAGCTGATTTGATACTGAATACAAGTGATCAAGCGCACCATGAGGTAAACCAATAGAGAGTAAACCAACAATCATGACGATATTACTGAGCAGCCCAAGCTGAAAATATTCAAAAACTAAAAGTATGCATGACATATAAAATGCCACACTGCGCTTTTCTAAAAAATTGCGGAATTTACCCAGGGCATCTAGCAGCGCCGCATATAAAAACAAAAGTATGGGCAGCGTAGACATGAGCCGGATTTCTTGTAACAGCGTCGATTTCTCATCCAAGAAATTCAGGACCTTAGCCGCAGCATTATGATGAAAGAGTTTTGTAAAGATCACCTTGCCTTTTTCTGGCTTTTGAGCAATTATCTTTAAAAGTAGCCTATCGTAATATGCAAAGCGCTGTGAGCTTTTGCGCCGGTTTAATTTGGGCTCATTCAAGCTAATGGACTTTACGATTTGTTGTGCATCGGTTAAGCTTCTGACAAAAGAATAACCCGTACTCGGCTTCAACTGACCGCCCCCAGCACCTGTTCGAAACCAATTATTTGGCACCTCTTCATTTTGAAGCACCCCACTACACATCGGAATACAACCTTGCTCTTTTTCTAAAATCTCAAATTCGGTGTTCCGCTCTTCTAAAAACTTTTCTATGACGTGGGTCGCCTCCTGTTCTGAAATGAGAACTTCACCAAAGCGCGTGGGTTCTATCAACGCTTGTTGCGCATCAAAAGGAAGTACATACAAAAATTGGGTATGCCCATTTTGAGGGATGGAAAAATCCATCATCGTAAAAACCTCTGGATCAAAAATTGGCGCTTTGGTCTTGACAAACCAACCGTAAAAACTTTGACTGATCTGCACCTCATTTCGGACGTCCAACACAAATTGTGGAGGTCTGGAATCAAAGACAAAATGTGCGAGTGAATCCGGATAGTCTTGAAGTAACTCTCGATGAAAGCTTACTTCATATTGGGCAAGTATTTGTGAAGCATGTGCATAAAGCGCTTCGGCCCGCAGGTAATAATATCGTTTAGCTGCCAGCAATTGCGGCGCCTCTTCATTGCATTTGACCTTAGACCAGCTATGGCTCACAAGTTGATCCAAACCCGCATCTTTCAAAACGTTTGGTTCTAACCAAAAACAAAAGGTGCGGTCATTGCCTTTTTTCTCCTCAGGTTCATACACCAGGATCCGCTTCTGGGAGAGCAGACCAGCACGATCAAGCTCCACTAAAATTAAGGAGTTGGCGCAGCCCATGCCAATGAAGGCATAATCGTATGGCAGTTCTTGAAGGGGCAATTAGT
>CANHBA010000127.1 GCA_947458985.1 Flavobacteriales bacterium | reverse complement strand
GAGCTCAGAGATGCCTATACCTTTGAGCCTATAAACGGACTTGCTTTCAAAACGCAAGCCAAGCTCAGTCAACAAACCAACGCTATTTATAAAATTGAGTCGGCGCAATTTCCAATTACAATCGAATTTAGTCATCCGGATTACGATCCCTACTTATTGGCTATTCCTGCGAATGGAGCTGCATATGCTATAGTCGTTTATATGGTTCCAAATACCCAAACAGAGAACGAAACCGTTGTTTCTGCCAACCGCACTGCTGAAAAACGCAAAGATGTAGCGCAAAAAATTCAAGTGTTGCGCGCATCTGAAATTCAGTTTCAACAACAGACTTCCATGGCCGATGTCTTAGCCAACTCAGGGTCTGTTTTTGTTCAAAAAAGCCAGTTAGGCGGTGGTAGCCCAATTATCCGAGGTTTTGAGACCAATAAAGTGTTGCTTGTTGTGGATGGTATCCGCATGAACAATGCCATCTACCGCGGTGGTCACCTTCAAAATTCCCTGACACTTGATCAAGCCAACATGGATAGAGTCGAGCTTGTTTTCGGCCCTGGCTCAGTCATGTACGGTTCAGATGCAATTGGTGGCGTGATGAGTTTTCAGACCAAAAAACCATTGTTCAGTTCATCTGATCAATTATTGGTGCGCAGTAGTGCATACATGCGTGGTTTTTCAGCTGGCGAAGGTTATGCTGCCAATGCGCAAGTGAATGTCGGTAACAAACGTTTTGCGTCCCTTACCTCTATTTCTTATGCCGCTTACGGCGACTTGCGTCAGGGAAATAACCGCAGTGAGGCCATTGGTAATTTAGGCTACCGTCCTTGGTTTGTTGCCCAATTCAACGGTGCGGACAGCATGGTGGTTAATGCAGACAGCAGCTTGCAAGTAGGTTCGGGCTACAAACAATACGATGTTTTGCAAAAATTCAGTTTTGTACAAAAACCAGGTGTTATCCATCACTTGAATTTACAATTGTCAAATTCTGGCAACATTGATCGCTATGACCGCCTAACGCTCATGTCGGGTTCGAAGCCAAAATTTGCAGAGTGGTATTACGGACCGCAATACCGTTTGTTGGCAGCTTATACTTTGGAGCTCAACAATGCAACCAAGTTTTATGACAACGCAAGAATTATCTTGGCTTATCAAGGAATTGAGGAAAGTCGCATCGATAGAAGATTCCAAAAAGCGAGTCGTAATCATCGTATTGAACAGCTCGATATCTTCACGTTCAATGCCGACTTCATGAAGAAAAAAGGCGCACATGAGTTGCGTTATGGTGCAGAGGCTTACTTGAATCAAGTAAATTCTACCGCTTTTGCCGAAGACATCAATACAGGTGTGCAAACAGCTATTGATACGCGTTACCCAGACGGGGGTTCATCCATGCAAGGTGCTGCACTTTATGCATCACACACCTTTGAAGTTTCTAAAAAGTTGATTGTGAATGATGGAATCAGGTTTTCTCAAGTTGCTTTGAACGCGCAGTTCGAGGATCAGACTTTTTTCCCATTTCCATTTTCAAAGATTCAACAAAACCATTTGGCCCTGAATGGTAATTTAGGCCTGATCTATATGCCTGCACCAAAACTACGCTTGACGGTGAATGGTTCAACTGCTTTTAGAGCACCTAATGTAGATGACCTCACCAAAGTTTTTGAATCTGTTCCGGGTTCAGTAGTTGTTCCCAATCCAAATTTAAAAGCGGAATATGCTTACAATGCTGAATTTGGTTTGCAATACCAATTCATGAAGAAAAGTACATTTGGCGTGAATTTATATCAGACTTACTTGACAAATGCCCTTACGGTTCAGAACGGCACCTTTAATGGTTCGGATAGCGTTCTATACGATGGGCAAATGAGTCAGGTACTCACCACAACCAATGCGGGCAATGCATATGTGAGGGGTTTTGAAGCTTTCTTACAAGCGCAACTCACACCTAGTCTTCAACTTGCCGGAAGCTATAATTATACCTTGGGTCGTATCATAACGGATACCGTTCCTTATCCTTTAGATCACATCGCTCCAGCGTTTGGTAAAGTAAGTGTGCGCTACACTACCTTGCACAACAAACTCAAGCTTGAAGGTTTTGCGATGTATGCTGGCTGGAAACATTTGGAAGATTATAACCTGGTAGGCGAAGATAACTTTGCATATGCTACCCCTGACGGTATGCCAAGTTGGTACACATTGAACTTCAGAGCAAATTACAATATCAACAATCAGTTGAGTGTACAGGTGGCTTGTGAAAACATTACAGATCAAAACTACCGCATGTTTGCTTCAAACATTTCAGCACCCGGACGTAATTTCATCCTGACCCTTAGAGGTAATTTTTAGGTTTTCTCAATTTAGAATGAAAAGGCGGGGTTTACTCCGCCTTTTTTATTGGGCGTCTTTGGTAGCGTACTTGGCCTCACTTTCGAGATAGAAGAAAGTGTACTTGATTTTCTCAATGGGCTTGATTTTCGGCACAAAAGTGTTCTTGTCTGCACCTGCAGGAAGTGCTTCAAGTTGACCTTCCATGACAAAAATATTCTTTTGGATGCCATAAGAACCCGCGCCATATTCAAAATGATAGGCTTCGGTGAGGTTAGTGCCAAGGCCATCAAAATTCTTGAATTGGAAGATGCGGCGTGGGGTATGGTTGCTGACCGTATAAAAGTCTTTGTAGCTCGCATTGCGTATCCGAAAGTCAATTAAAATGTCTTTGTAGTCAGGAGAACTGATGTTCTCAAAATTGACGCTAAGTGGCAATAAAGGAGAAGACGGAATGGCTAGAGGAGGGGAGAGCATGTCTAGTTTGCCGTCAAAAAAGAAAAAGTAGTTGAAGTTGCCCATAAAGCCGAGCTCGGCACGTTTGGCTGCATTGGGTGAGGCCATGGCTTCTTTCATGGCAAAGTCGAGGCGGTTCACTGTTATGATGGCGTCTTCAATGCCGTCGGCATCGAGTTGAGCGCGATAGATTTTTAAATCAAACTTTTCATTGGCCTGAATACCGAGTTTGGCGCGCACCATCCGATCTGCGTAGGTAGCCAAAGATTGTTTGCCTTTGGTGGTTGGCTGTTGGACGCTATTAGTTTGTTCATCTTCGGCAACTTGCTCTTTACAAGACCAAATAAACAGGGGGAGGACTAAGAATAGATATTTCACGTTGCAAATATAAGGATGTAGTTTGATAACGTTTATAAACAATTGAAGGTGGGTTCGTAGAAATAAATGTGGATAAATACAATAAATCTTTACATTGCTTAAAGTTCTCATAATAAGAAGGATAAAACACTTCACTTACTTTGTTTCATTAAAAAAATACTAAATTTTGAAACCTTGGCACAATTCTTAGCGTACGAAAGCCCAAACCAACAACAAACGACATGACCACAAGTATTCAATCTCTCCGCAGCAAATCAATTCGTCAAGCGAAATTGAAATTAGATCAGCACCGTGAATTGGGTGTCCAAAGTCCATTAAATATTTTTGAAGTTGCAGATTTACTAGATAATATTCGCAACACAGAAGCAAAGTTGAGTACAGAACCACAAGGTTTTGCGCTTATTCTCAACTAATAGTTGATTTATAGTTAGACAAAAAGAAGGACTCGAATAGGGTCCTTTTTTTATGCAATAACCCCAGATCCGATGAGTTCGTTGTCGAGGTACCAAGCTGCAAATTGCCCAGGAGTGATGCCTTTTTGTTTGTGCTTGAATAGGATGTAGTAGTTTCCTTCTTTTTCAATGAGTTGCGCTTCTTGCAACGGCTGGCGGTAACGAATGCGCACCAAGCAGTCCAATACATGTTCCTGTTCAAATACCTGGCTAGGCACAATCCAAGAAATACTTTCGGTATCTAATTTCAAAGCCCATCTGTTGAGGCCCGGATGCTGTTCGGTTTGTCCGCTATAGACCACATTTTGTATGGTGTCGATGCCAATTACAAAACTGGGTTCTGGCCTGCCGCCGATATGCAATCCTTTGCGCTGCCCGATGGTGTAGTAATGTGCACCTTGGTGTTTGGTCACTTGCTTGCCATCTGCTGGGGTGTAAGAAAATGGTGTGGCCAATGCTTCGATTGTATTGATATTTGGATTCAATGCGTTGTAGGCTTCAAAAATGGGGAGCTCAGGTGCTACTTCAATGATGGGGCCTTCTTTTGGAGCTAATTGTTGTTGCAGAAAGGTTGGAAGCGCAATTTTACCCACAAAACAGAGTCCTTGCGAATCTTTTTTGGCTGCGGTGATGAGCCCGCTTTGTTGGGCAATTTGGCGCACTTCTGCCTTTTGCAAATGCCCAATCGGGAACAACGCTTTGGAAAGTTGCCCTTGACTCAGTTGACATAAAAAATAAGACTGATCTTTACCTGGGTCGGCGCCAGCTAGCAAACTGAAGCTGCCGTCTTGATTCTCTGTGCGTTGGCAATAGTGTCCGGTTGCTACGTAGTCTGCACCTAAATCGAGGGCAGCTTTTAAAAAAACATCAAATTTGATTTCTCTGTTGCAAAGTACATCTGGGTTGGGTGTTCGGCCGGCTTGGTACTCGGCAAACATATAGTTGACGATGCGTTCTTTGTATTGTTCAGAAAGATCGATGACTTGAAAAGGAATGCCGAGCTGTTGGGCAATGAGTAAAGCATCGTTGGAGTCATCTATCCAAGGGCATTCGTCTGAGAGCGTAACGCTTTGGTCGTGCCAATTGCGCATGAACATGCCAATGACTTCATATCCTTGCTGTTGCAGCAAAAGTGCCGCAACACTGGAGTCTACTCCGCCAGAAAGTCCTACTACAACGCGTTTCATGCCACAAATTTACAGGTTCTTAATGGACCACATGAATAAAGCCTTGTCTTTTCTCCTCGCCACTTGTGAATAGATAGAAATAAATCCCTTCAGGAAGTGTTTCGCCGTTGTCATTGATTCCTTCAAAAGCTTTTTGAGCTGAATTCGTTGAGAAAATAACTTGCCCCCAGCGGTTGAGGATTTTGAGCTCAAAACTTGCGCAATTTTCATAAAGAGAATCTATCTTCCATTGGTGGTTAGCTGAATTGCTCTGAGTTGAAATGATATTCGGGAAAATCAAGCTCTGAAGGGTAACGGATGGAATGATAGCTATTGTACCTGAACTGCTATAAGAACAACTATTTGTGAGGTTTAGGGTAAATGTATAAGGAATATTCCCCGCCTGCCCAAAAGTGAGTGTTAATGGGTTTTGATTATAGCTTTCATTGTTGATGGTCCATTCAAAATTCTGAATGGCAGTTGCTTGCACATCAAAAAGCGCTTGAAAAGTAGCCACTTGCCCACAGGTATCTTGGCTATTGAGTGTGATTTGCGGAACAGCCACCAGTTGAAAAGTTTGCGTACTGGTATCGCTACAGCCAGCTGAACTCTCTAAGATGAGGCTTGCTGGGTAGGTGCCACTCTGATTATACGTATAACTGCTAGAAATATTATTTAGCGTTTGACCATCACCGGGCTGAAAAGTTGCCTGAATAGAAGTGCCATTGATAGGAGTACCAGTCCAAGTGCTTTGGTTCGTGAAATTGACGGTTTGTCCGTCGCACAGCGGATTGACCTCAAAGGCAACACTCGGATATGGATGAAAGCTCACTTGAAAGGTATCGCTAGCGGTGCAACCTAAATCACTTGTTATCGCAACCGTAAAGGTTTCCATACTCCCGTTGTTGGATTGCAGGTCAAAAGCATAAGGATTACCTGTTCCGATGGCTTGATTGTTTTGCATCCAGACTAATTGATTCAAGGGATCTTGTGGATCAAGTCCTATTGTTGCGTTGAAATTGACGATAGGTCCGCAAACACTTGTGGGTCCGGTATAGTTGATGGTTGGATTGGCAAAGACAGCACTTGTAATTGTATTTGGAGGCGAGGCGCAGCCATTGGTGTCGATGATGCTGAGTTGGGCGTTGTACAAGCCCGGATTCACAACAACAGCTAACGAATCTTGATTACTTGTGGTAGATCCTAAGGTCCAAAAATATTGCGCTGCATTTGTATTCGTAAAGAAAATTAAGGAGTCGCCAGCGCAAACTGGTCCGTTTGTGAGGATATTTGGTGCGCCCGGATTGGCATTGACGATGATGTCTATGGTGTCCGGTAAAATGGGACAGGTCCCGGGAAGAAATCCTGAAATAGCATAGGTGCCCGCATCAGATAGTTGTGCCTGTGGAATCTGAATTTGTGGCCCGTTGGAGCTCAAGTTGTTAGGTCCGGACCAATTGTAAGTGGCTCCGGTTAAGGTGTTGGTGCTAAGTAGGATAGGTTCTCCAACGCAAAAAGTTTGGTCGTTCACGGTGATTTGATATTGTGCAGCTGCAAAATCACTGAAGTACCCATAGCGACAGCCGCTTGATGCACCGCCGTGCACAACACCTAAATGAAATTTGAAATTTGGGTTGTCTATT
>CANHBA010000126.1 GCA_947458985.1 Flavobacteriales bacterium | reverse complement strand
GGGAATAAATCGGGTTGTTGTGTACAATCAAAGTCAAAAGGTGTTTTGTTTTTACTTTCAGAAAGGATTAGTTCTCCGTTGTTCCAATTGTACTTTGCGCCAAATTGCTCGAGTGCATGGAGTAGGTTTTTGTCAGGTTGCAAGCTTTCTGGATTTAAACCTGAAACACTTATTTCTCCTCGTATTGCCGCGCCGACAAGGTGTGCAGCCACGCTGCTCCAGTCTCCTTCCACTTTCGCCTGCGCGCATGACAGCACTTGGTTTCCTGCAAAGGAGAAAACGTCGTTGCTGCGCTCATATTGAAAGCCAAATTCGCGCAAAGCGGCGAGGGTCATTTCGAAATAAGGTCGACTGCTGAGCTCTTTGATTGCGATTTTCCAATTGCCAGGGTGCTTTGCGGCTAGAAGGAACAGACCAGATACAAATTGCGATCCTTCGCTTGCGTCAATTTCTAATTGGGTGTTGGTAATGGAGCCATTCACAACAATTGGGAGCAAACCGTTTTGATGGCGTACGCTTAAACCTAATTGTTCTAGTACTTGAATAGTGGCCCATTGGTGTCGGTTGAGAAGTGTGCCTTTGCCTGTAAGTTCATAGGCATCAAAAAAAGCTGCGGCTACAAATGCCAGGCTGCGCAAGGCAAAGCCGCTTTCACCCACCGAAATTGATACGCTTTCTTTTAGATTACTGTTGTTTTTAATGCGTTGAACCGCGGCTGACATCGCTTTTGTATCGCTGTCGGAGCCAAGATTTTCAATGGTGCAATACTGAGCAGAAAGTGCGGCTAAAATGAGTAGGCGTTGCCCATGGCTTTTGGAAGCTGGTGCAAGTAGCTGACCGTTGTATCGCTGCGCTTTAATTTGCATCGGGCTGATCGCTGAGGAGGGCTAATTGAATCCGGATAGATTCTTCGTGCAGCATTTTGATAAAGAGCTCGGCAAATTCTTGAGAGATACCTGCGTTTAAAGCTTTTTCGACTGTAGACTTCAGGGTTTCTTCCCAACGTTGCACTTGAAGAATAGGGCTATTATGATTGCGTTTTAAATAGCCAATTTCCTTAGAGAGTTCCATGCGTTCTTGCAATAATTCAACGAGACCGTCGTCTACGAGGCTGAGTTTGTCTCGGAGTTCAGAGAGCTCGGACAGCAGTTGGTCGCTTTTGGAACGGGGCTCTAGGTTGTGAAGTAGCTCTGAAAGTGTAGTTGGTGTAATTTGTTGTTTGGCATCGGTGAGTGCAATGCTTGGATCGCAATGGGTTTCGATCATGAGACCATCATAATGAAGGTCGAGGGCTTGCTGGGCGAGCGGCGCAATGAGTGCTGCTCGGCCGCCGATATGTGAGGGGTCCATGACGAGTGGGATGTCTGGACGGGCCTGTTTGAGGTCAATGGCGATTTGCCAATGTGGGTTGTTGCGGTATTTGGTTTTTTGATACACCGAAAAACCGCGGTGTATGGCACCAATTACCTTGACGTCGTGGCGTTCGAGCCTTTCGATGGCGCCGAGCCAAAGTTTGAGGTCGGGGTTGATCGGGTTCTTGACCATCACGGGTATGCCTGTGCCTTGCAAGGCTTCTGCAATTTCTTGAACTGTAAATGGATTGACCGTAGAGCGCGCGCCAATCCAGACCATATCCAGCTGATGGGCAACAGCAGCCCTAACATGTTCGGCTGTGGCTACTTCAGTACAAATTTTAAAACCAAAGCGCGTGCGCACTTCTTGTAGCCATTTTAGACCTTCGTCGCCGATGCCTTCAAACGCACCTGGTTGGGTACGGGGCTTCCAAATACCGGCCCTAAAATAAGAAAGCGGAAGGCCTTGAAGACCTTCCGCTGTTTGTAAGACTTGAGAACGCGTTTCGGCCGAGCAAGGCCCTGAGATGAGGCTAGCGAAGAGGTCCGGACGCATTTAGAGTTATTTAGCGTAGTTGACAGCGCGTTTTTCGCGAATGACCGTGACTTTTACTTGTCCTGGGTAGGTCATTTCGGTTTGAATGCGCTGAGAGATCGTGAACGAAAGTTCTTCGGCGCGTTGGTCGCTTACTTTTTCAGCTTCGACCAATACGCGTAATTCGCGACCCGCTTGGATGGCATAGGCACTGCCAACGCCGTCATAAGAAAGGGCGAGGTTTTCGAGTTCTTTGATGCGTTTGATGTAAGCTTCTACTATCTCGCGGCGTGCACCTGGGCGCGCACCAGAGATGGCATCACAAACTTGTACAATTGGCGAAATGAGGGTGGTCATTTCGATTTCGTCGTGGTGGGCGCCGATCGCGTTCAAGACATCGCCTTTTTCGCCAAATTTTTCTGCGATTTTCATACCGAGGATGGCATGCGGCAATTCTGGTTCTTCGTCTGGCACTTTACCGATATCGTGGAGTAGTCCTGCGCGTTTAGCGAGTTTGACGTTGAGACCAAGCTCTGCAGCCATAATGGCACAAAGGTTGGCAACCTCACGGGAGTGTTGCAAAAGGTTTTGTCCGTAAGAAGAACGGAATTTCATGCGGCCAACCATGCGCATGAGCTCTGGATGAAGACCGTGAATACCGAGGTCGATGCAGGTGCGGCGACCTGTTTCTGCGATTTCTTCGTCTAATTGTTTGCGTGTTTTGGCAACCACTTCTTCGATGCGCGCCGGGTGAATGCGGCCGTCAGAAACAAGTTGGTGCAAGCTCAAACGCGCGATTTCGCGGCGAACTGGGTCAAAACAAGAAAGAATAATAGCTTCTGGAGTGTCGTCAACGATGATTTCTACACCGGTTGCAGCTTCTAAGGCACGGATGTTGCGGCCCTCACGACCAATGATGCGGCCTTTGACTTCGTCGGATTCAATGTTGAACACAGAAACAGCATTTTCGATGGCTTGCTCAGTGGCAACGCGTTGTATACTTTGAATGACGATCTTGCGCGCTTCTTTGTTAGCGTTGAGTTTGGCTTCTTCGGTGATTTCTTTGATGGTAGCCATGGCAGCAGTGCGGGCTTCATCGGTAAGGGCTTGCATGAGGTGCTGCTTGGCATCTTCTGGCGCCAATTGGGCAATTTTAGAAAGCTCAGCAATTTGTTTTTGATGAATTTTGTCGAGCTCTTGCGTGCGCACTTCAAGCGTACCCGCTTTGGCTTGGTAGTCAGATTGAACTTTTTCGAGTTCTTTTTCTTTTCTACCGATGTCCTCTAATTTTTGATTGAGCGTTTTTTCTTTGGTGCGGAAGCGATCTTCGTTAGATTGCATACGGCGCTCGCGGTCTTTGATGAGCTCTTCGTGCTCTTCTTTTTGCTTTAAAAAGCGTTCTTTGGCTTGGAGCGCGCGTTCTTTCTGAATAGTCTCGGCCTTAGATTCTGCTTCTTTAATGATGCGTTCTGCATCTTTTTTGAGGATGCTTTTTTGGAGGATAAATCCGGCGACACCGCCGCCGAGTAATCCGATTAATAACCATACAATATCCATTCTACTGTCGTTTGTAGTCGGGAGAGGGTGGCACTAGAAAGTTATTGAACGTTGCTCAAGTCTTGTTTGAGGGCTTCAAGTGCCGCTTCGATATCGGCGTAGTTGGGCTCTATTACAGTGGGTTTGGCGTCGGCTTTTGCTTTGGTGAGCAATTGTAAGGCTGACATTGCCAATAAGTCTTGGGTATCGTTTACTGCATAGTTTTTACGTAGTAAATCAATCGCTTTGTTGATTTCAGCCGCAGCGTTGTTGACAGCTTCGGCTTCGGCTTCTGGCACGTTAAGTGGATAACTGCGACCAGCGATATTGATTTTAAGAGCTACTTTACTCATTTAGGCTTGCTTGAGCTTTTCTATACAGAATTCAATTTCTTTCACAAGTGCGTCGATTTCCTCGGCGTTGCGACTAGTTGTTGCAACAGGAACCTCTACGACTTTGTTTTGGGCCTCCGCCAATGATACATTGAGTTCGTCAATAGCTGCTTGGAGTTGCTTTACTTGAGCTTGTTCAGCCTGGTAAAGTTCTTCTAGACGGCGCAACTCTGCTTGAAGGGCTTCGTGCTGAGCACGTTCGGCCTTCAATTGGGCAGCTATATCTAAGCTGCGTGTGCGGATATCTTCTATGAGCGTATTGAGGTTCTCAGTCATGTTAAGCGGTGACTTTGTACAAAGTTAACAAGCATTCGTTTACATTCTGCAAAATCGGAAAGGTTTTTCTATTTTTTCTTGCTTAGATTTGAAGATGCACAAGCTCATCCTATATTTAGCGTTGTTTTTTACACCTTTGGCCTTCGGACAATTTTTAAATTGCGACACATCTTGGACCTTACCTATGTCTCCGCCAGTTGAATTGAGTGCCGGTTTTGGCGATTTACGTCCGAATCATTTTCACATGGGCATTGATATCAGAACAGGTGGCCGTGAAAATTTACCAATTTATGCCATTCAAGACGGCTATGTTTCTCGCTTAAAAGTTTCGGCTGTAGGGTACGGTTGGGTTTTGTATGTGGCGCATCCGAATGGCTACACTTCCGTTTACGCGCACTGCAATAAATATGCGCCTTCCATTCAAGATTTTTACTTGGACACCTCCGAAGCAATGCAGCAAAATGAAGTCGATCTGATTTTGCCAGCAAACAAAATTGTGGTGAAGAAAGGTGAACTGATCGCGTATTCGGGCAATACAGGAGGTTCTAGTGGGCCGCATTTGCATTTTGAACTCCGCGATACCAAGTCCGAGCATGCACTCAATCCACTCTTGCACGGTTTTAAAGTAAGCGACACCGGACAACCTGTTTTGGGAGGCATTCGGATTTACGCCATCGATCCAAATGGCTATGAAGTCCCGACAAAAAGTTACGTTGTAACGCTCAGTCAACTGCAGCATAATGCCATTTTACCAGTTGGTTTTTTGAAAGAGGGCGACCGCATCGGTTTAGCGCTGCAAGTAGATGATTATTTTACCAAAGCGGGAAGAACACTCGGTTTGTTTAGCGCTGAAGTTTGGACCGAAAATAGTGGTCATTTTGCGTTTGAGCTCGACGAAATTGACTTTGATGACGCGCGCTATATCAATACGCATCACGATCATGCCTACGCACAGCTGAGCAAGAGAAAGTTTCAGAAGTTATTTAAAACGCGCTACAACCCACTCACCATTTACCCTTATGAAGGGACGGGTACATTCGACATGAATGCGCAGGATAGCCTTCAGTTTGCCATTATGTTGCGCGATGTAAATGGCAATGAAAGTCAGCATCAGCTTTGGGTGAAAAACCCACATCCAAAAACAGCTGCAAAAATTTCCTACACCAGTGTGACGCATTGGCTACCGACCGAAGCCTATTTTTATGAATCGGGCCCATGGCAGCTCCGGATCGATTCCTTCACCTTTTTTGAACCCGAGCGTAAAAGTCTTGATTTAGCTGCAAAAAGAATAGCATCTAGTCAAGTGCAACTTGCCAAACCAGTAGCACTGAGTTATCAGCTCAAGGATTCCATAAACGCTCACCGCTACTTCATTACGATGAATGGAACTGCGCTTCCAACGACATTTCAGGAGGGAAAGTTAACAGCCTATACCAAAACACTCGGGGCTTTCGGACTCAAAATAGATGAAATAGCGCCCACCATACAAAATCAAAGCAATAACAAACTAGACACGCTCAATAATGGCGCGTGGTCCTGGCTTGTCAAAGATGATTTCTCAGGAGTTGCTTCTTATACTTGCTGGCAAAACGGAAAGTGGGTTCCGGCGTATTACGACGCTAAAAATAAGCTGGTTAAGGCGCAATTTCAAGTTCCTTTTGTCGCTGGAACTATCCTAGAAATTCGGGTTAAAGATGCAGCTGGCAATGTGCGTGTGCTTCAAAGCAGTACGCCATTGGCCCCCTTCAAATAAATCGGGCTGCAGTAGGCGAGGTCTTCGAATTGTTGCCTCTGAAATGCCTCAAAAGCAGCTTTTGCCTGAAAACGAGCAGACAGCGCTTCATGAATCCAAGTGAGTTCATCGGCTGCCCAAAAAGTTTGTGCTTTGGTGTTTGAATCACCAACTACGACCGCAGGAAGGCAAGCGGAGATATCGGTTTGTTCGAGCAGCGCACAGTGCAGTTGCTGAATGCTTTGACCTTCTGAATCAAATACTTCCATATAAACCTCAGTTCGGCGGGCATCTAATAGTGCAATGACTTTTTGGGATTTTTCAAGACCGTTTTCTTTGCCGATTTGAAAAAGAATTTGATGGGTAGGTAAGGCAATTAAAGGGATTGCCAATGCAAAACACAGCCCTTTTGCAGTGGAGAGCCCAATGCGCAAACCGGTGTAGGAGCCGGGGCCTGAGCTATAACTAATAGCGTTGAGTTCTTGAAGGTTGGTGTTTGAGTTGTGGAGCAACTCCTCGATCATGAGTGTCAATGCTTCGCCATGGATGTAACCATCTGCGGCCCGATCGCTGTGCGCCAATAAAATACCGTTTTGCGATAGAGCAACGCTACATATTTTGGTGCTGGTTTCTAAGTGGAGAATTAGGGAATTCATTCTTGACACTCGAACTTAAACCCAACGCCGTGTACGTTGTTGATTTGGATGCTGGTGTCTTCTTTGAGGTATTTGCGCAGCTTTGTAATAAAGACGTCTAGGCTGCGGCCAACAAAGTAGT
>CANHBA010000125.1 GCA_947458985.1 Flavobacteriales bacterium | reverse complement strand
GACTGCCCGAAGGCTAAAAAAGACCAAAAAAAGAAAAGAAAGAAATGCTGTGTTTTCATAGGCCAAATAATACGCCTTCTTTGAGGGAATAAGGCGAAATGAAGATGTGTTGAATATGAGCCGCACGCAAGACCCATCGGGTTTTGATAGCAGCGAGTGGGGCCATGCGTTTGCGAATGGCAATGATGTGCGGGTTTTGGTCGCGCTCGGCCTGCGTAGAACCAATGATTTGCTCGAGCATTTGCTCAAATTGCTTGGTGTCTACCCAAACAGCTTGCCCCTGGGCTTCAAAGATTTGCTGCGACATCAATTCGTAAAATGTTTCGAAGCTTCCCGAAGAACCAATGAGCGTGTCGGGGAGGTCTTGCTGAAAAAAAGCACCGCAACGCGCTTCTAGATAAGCCTCGACCATTGCGATATCGGCCGGCGTATAGGGGTCGTGGAGCTCGAAGTGTTGATACAGGCGAGAAACCCCAATATCGAAGGACTGCGCTAAGTATGGGCCCTCGGGGTTGGCTGCTATGAATTCGGTAGAACCGCCGCCGATGTCCATGATCAGTGCTGGGTTTTCAAAATCGTGGGTCAGGCGCACGCCTTTATAAATCAATTCTGCTTCGCGTTGCCCGGTAATGATTTCTATTGTAAAATGGAGTTCATTTTGTACTTTATATAATAACTCTTGCGCATTGGTGGCATCGCGCAAAGCAGAAGTGCCGATGGCTTGAATTTCGTGAACTTGCCATGTTTGACAAAGTGCTTTGAAGCGATGCAGCGTATCAAAAGCGCGCACCATTGCGGCTGCACTGATGCGACCTTCATTAATACCCCCCATCCCTAAGGCAACGCCCTCTTTGGTCTGAAAAAGTACCTGACGGGTTTGGGTGTCGGCGATCAGCAGATTAAAGGTATTGGTTCCGAGATCGATGACAGCCCTGCGCATACTTAGAATTTAAGAATGTGTTGTTTGTACCACCTACCCGCTAATTTGAGCAGCAAAAGTGCGGCGCCCAATAAGATCAAAAGGCTGAGCATTGTGGTGGTATAGGCAACAACGCTTGCACCTTTTGCCAAGGTGATAAAAGCCAAAACAGGTGAACTAAAAGGCAAATAAGTCAGGACTTCAGTGAGGGTTGTGTTAGGGTAATAGATGGCGTAAAGACCTGCAAAAATACCGAAAGCCACCATGAAAATCAAGGGAAGTAAAAACTGCTGGCCATCGGCGTCGGCGCTACTGCGGGCACCCAAGACCGCGAATAGCGAACCATAAAACAAGAAACTCGCGGCAAAGAACAAGATAAAATGCAGCAGTAAGAAAGGTAAGTTCAGCTGCTCAAAAACCAACGAAGACAGCGGATTGAGTCTTTGGGGGCCAGTCTCTCCCCAATTGCTTGGGTCGAATACATCTAAAAAGACCGTTTGTTGCAAAAACAACAGCCCTAAACCCAATACCACAGCCCAGCCGAGTAATTGCAAAAGTGCCACAGCCCCGATTCCTGTTATTTTACTGAGCATCAGTTGCTCAGGGCGCACGCTCGCAAGCAACACTTCAACAATACGGTTGCTTTTTTCACGGACTGTAGCCCTGAAGATGGTCATGCCGTAGAGCCCCACAAAAAACAAAATAAAGGCGCCGAAGATAAACCCAGCCCAGGCATTGGCTTCTTTGGACTCATTTTTAGGGTCTTTGATATCGCGAAAATCAAAAACAAATCCTTGTTTGATCTGCCTAAAGGCCTGCTCTGTTAGAGTGGAATGTTGCGAAGCAATGAGCTCTTCCATGCGTTTTTCAACTTGAAATTTGAGCTGCATGCGGGCATCTAGACCAAGTTGATCGCGGTAGAAGACAAAACATTTTTTGTTGTTGAGGACTTTTTCATTGAGTTCTAAGAGGACATCGAATTCTTGATAAGCCTTGGCTTTCTCGAATTCTTGTATTTCGAGGTAGTCGTCTATGAAATAGTAATGGATGTTTTTTTCATCTTGGGCCATGAGGCGATGCGCCATAATTTGCCCGGGGTCTGCAATGAGTACTTTGAGCTCTTGTTTGCCTTGGTCGGCTGCTTTGAGGATGGCAACCAATAACAAAAGCAGGACAAGCGGCCCAAGTACAAGCATGTACCAAAATCCTTTTTGACCAAGTCTTTCTTGGATTTCGCGTTTGGTGAGTAGCAAGAACTTAGACATCTTGGGTTTCTTTTTGGGTGATCAGGTCGACAAAAACTTCTTGCATAGATGGCAACAACAGCTCGAGGTGCTGGACTTCTACGTTGGCCTGCAAACTGCGCATGAGGTCGTTGACGGTGCTGGCGCCACGGATTTGCAAGATGCATTCAAAAACGCCTTCTGAGCGTTCTTTTTGTTCGAGCAAAGCGAAGTCGGTCCAAAGCGCATTGGCAAAACTGAGCATATTGCCTTTGAAGCGCACAAATACGCGGCCTTTGGCATGTGCCTGACGCAAATGGAGCACGGCATCTTGGGCGAGTAATTTGCCCTGATGCAACAGCGCTGCGTGGTCGCAAATTTCGTCGACGCTTTTCATGTTGTGCGTGGACAATATAATGGTGGTGCCCTTTTCTTTGAGCGCTTTAATTTCGTTCATGATGAGCTCCACATTAAGTGGGTCAAAACCAGAAAGGGGTTCGTCGAGAATAAGCAGCTGGGGTTGGTGCACGAGCGCGGCAATGAACTGTACTTTTTGCGCCATTCCTTTGGACAGCGTGGCAATGCGTTTGTTTTGCCAATCTTGGATTTCAAAATGTCCAAGCCAGTGGTCTACATGTTGGCCAGCTTCTGGTTTGGTGAGACCTCGTAGTTGGGCCAAGAACAACAAATGTGCGCGAACTCCCATGCTTTTATATAAGCCGCGTTCTTCAGGTAAATAGCCGATTTGTTGCAAATGGCTGGCCTGCAAAAGTTGCCCATCAAAATAAATGCTGCCCGCATCTGGGCTGAGCATTTGGTTGAGCATGCGAATTAGGGTGGTTTTGCCCGCTCCGTTTGGGCCTAAAAGCCCAAAAATTTGGCCTTTTGGGACTTCCAAAGAAACGTTGTCTAGGACCAACTTGCGCTGATAGGACTTGCTGATTTGCGCTACTTTAATCATGATTTAAAGCTAAGAAAAATCTTGACTAGCGCAACGTCCGGAGTGGTTTCCAGTTGAATTTTTTAGCTAAAACGAAATAGAGCCCCGCAAAAATGAAAAGGCCACTCCCTAAATGCAGGAGCAGTGAACCCGGTGGGCGGTGATCCAAAAACAAGGCTTCGGTATGAAAAACCTGCCAGGTACTAGACACCACAAGCACACCGAAGAGGTTATTGAAAATATGAAAAGCCAAGGCGAGTTCCAAACCGTCGTCTTGAACACTAATGAGCGCTAAAAAGATGCCCGCCATGAGGTAATACAACAAAAGCCCGTAACCCATGGCTGAGATTTCAGGATTGGAAATGTGCATGAAAGCGAAAAGCAAGGCGCTAATGAGGATGCTCGCCCATGCGCTTTTGGTGCGCAAATACAAGCCTTGCAGGGCGTAAACGCGAAAGATGAGTTCTTCTGCTGCGGCTTGTAAGGGTACCATGAGCAGGGCAACCAAAAGCAAAGGAAAAAAGTGTGCTGCATTGAAATTCCAAGTCAGTTCTTTGGTCTGACCTAACAACAATGCCTCGGCAAGTGCGAAAAGTAAAAACAAAACAACTAATATAGCACCAAAGCTCAAAAACCGTTTCCAGCGAAATTGTGCCGCTGCAGTAAAAATGGTCAAAAAAGGGCGCTGATGGGCATAACGCAGGTAAAGTACTAAACCAAAAAAGACCAACACAAACGGAAGCAACATAGCAAAAAGCAAGCGGACCGAGCCGTAAGTACTGATAAACATTGGATTTTCTGGGTCGAAAAGCAAGCCTTTATAATTGTATTGCAGATCGAGAAGCAAAGGAAGGTTTCCTAGGATATATAGGATGATCAGCAGCGCAACACCGCCTAGATACAGCCCAACAGAGGTGCGGCCCAGCTTCGCTAAGTCCAGGAATTTCATTAACTAAAGATGTCGCGCATACGGCTAAAGAAGCTTTTGTCTTTTTGGGCCTTGTGCGGGTCGAAATTTTCGGAATCGCGGAGTTTTTCTAGGATTTCGCGTTCTTCTTTGCTGACGCTTGTTGGCGTGTAGATGTGCAAATGCACGAATAAATCGCCGGTGCCGTAGCGCTGCACACTCGGCAAGCCTTTGCCGCGCAAGCGGAGCACTTTGCCACTTTGTGTTCCTGCATCTACTTTGATTTTGACCTTACCGCCTACCGTGGGCACTTCAATAGAAGCCCCAAGAACAGCGTCGCTAAAGTTGACAAAAGCGTCGTAATGTAGGTTTTCACCTTCTCTGCGGAGGTCGTCGTGGGCAATTTCTTCGATCACGACAATGAGGTCGCCGGCAGCACCATTGAATGGCCCTGCGTTTCCTTTACCGCGCACACTCAGCTGCATGCCTTCTTCTACGCCTGCAGGAATATCGATTTCTATGATTTCTTCTTGTCTTTTGAGCCCTTGTGCGTCGGCATCGGCTGGCTTAGACTCGACGGTCTTGCCGGCCCCCTGACACACATGGCAAGCCGATTGGGTTTGCATGGCGCCCAAAAAGGTTTGTGCCACGCGGGTAATGCGGCCTGTGCCCTGACATGTTGGGCAGTTTTTGTAGGTCACGCCCTCGGCCTGAACCAATTTGTTGACTTTGATTTTTTTCTTGACCCCACCAGAAATTTCCTCGAGGGTGAGTTTCATTTTAACGCGCAAATTGGTGCCTTTTACGACGCGTGAACCGCCACGGCTGCCGCCAAAGCTACCACCGCCAAAAGCACCACCGAAGATGTCGCCAAATTGAGAGAAGATGTCGTCCATGTTCATGCCGCCACCGCCAAAACCACCAGCACCGCCCATTCCGGCATGACCAAAGCGGTCGTATTGTGCTTTTTTCTCGGCGTTGCTCAGGACTTCATAGGCTTCAGCAGCTTCTTTGAATTTATCCTCGGCACTTGCGTCGTCGGGGTTTTTGTCGGGGTGATATTTAAGGGCCAACTTGCGGTAAGCCTTCTTGATTTCAGACTCATCGGCGCTTTTAGAGACGCCCAGCACTTCGTAATAATCGCGTTTGTTACTCATGTTTTATTTATTGTCCGACAACAACTTTTGCAAAGCGCAAAACCTTGTCATTGAGGTAATAACCCTTTTCTACATCTTCAATTACTTTACCTTTGAGCGCCTCCTCAGTTGCAGGCACATTGGCAATTGCCTCGTGTACGTCGCTGTCAAACGGCAAACCTTTGGCATCCATTGGTTTCAAGCCTTTTGATTCTAGTATTCCCTTCAATTGATTAAAAATTAGGTTGAATCCTTCTTTAATTGCGGCTAAATCTTCCAAATTTTCATTGGTTGCAATGGCGCGTTCGAAGTTATCCAAAACGGGCAGCATAGAACTGATCACATCTTTACCCGCTGAAGCGATTAAATTTAATTTTTCTTCGTTGGTTCTGCGTCGGTAATTGTCGAACTCCGCATAAAGACGCACAAATTTCTCTTTGTATTCATCGACCAATTGTTCGCCATTGTTGTCTTGGCTTTCTTGGTTTTCTTGTGGCGTTTGTTCTTCGTTCATTTCTTGACCTTGATTTTGTTCTTCGTTAGGTAGCTCGTTCTCGACTGACATAATTGCAAATTTATTCGTTGCTTTCTGCTTGACAAATAATAGACCAAGCAACATTTTGAGACAAGCTGGCAGTAATTTACTGACACAAGTGTCAAAAAAGCAGTTTTTCTAGAAGTTGCTGAAGTTTGTGTAATTTTGAGCTCACCAAGTTCTACTCTTATGAAAAAATTACTCCTCGCCTTCTTACTCTTTTCGAGCTTCTCTCAAGCGCAATTGCTGTATCAAATTACAGGTAATGGCCTGACACAAGCTTCTTATCTGTACGGAACCATTCATATGCTTCCCAAAGAACAATTTGAGCTCAGCAACAGCCTCAAACGCGCATTCGATGCCTCTGCTACTATTGCAATGGAAGTAGATTTGAACATGAGTGGCGCAGAAAAAATAGCTATTGCACAAAAAGTGTTGCTTCCGGAAGGCAAGACGCTCAAAGATTACATGGCCGAACAGGACTACCTTCAACTCAAAATGTACTGCATGGACAGCCTTCAATGGAACGAAGCCAAATTTGAGCGCAGCAGCAAGCTCAAACCTATGTTTTTCTCGAGTATTTTGATGCAAGAAAGCATGTCAAAAATGGCTTCTTACGAAATGGAATTCAACAAGATGGCCAAGAAAAAGAACAAAAAAACAATGGGGCTTGAAACCATCGATTTTCAACTTGGTTTGTTCGATCAGCTTCCGATGCAAACACAAGTAGACATGCTCAAAAAAGACTACAACAGCGACCTCAAAACCTTTGACACACTCCTGACTTGCTACCTTCAAGAAGACCTTGAAAAACTCAACGTACTCATGAATGCAGAAACAGCAGCCTATCCCGAATTCAACGAACTTCTTTTGATCAACCGAAACAAAAGCTGGATTGCGCCAATGGGTACTCAAATGCGCAAAGAAAGTACCTTTTTTGCTGTTGGCGCCGGCCATTTAGGTGGTCCGCAAGGCGTTGTTTCATTATTGCGCAGTGCT
>CANHBA010000124.1 GCA_947458985.1 Flavobacteriales bacterium | reverse complement strand
TTCGTTGCTAAAAGGTAAAAAACCAACTGCCGTTGCGGTATCGGTTTGTAAATTGAGTTGCACACTAAAAAAACCATCTTGCATGCCGTTCCATTCGCTATTGCTGTAAATGCCAAATAAGGTAAGGCGCTCCGGATGCTGTGCATTCATGATGAAATTCGATATGCGCTTGCCTTCTAGGTCAAAAGTGTAATCTTTGATGCCTTCGGCATTGAGTTGGTAAACATGTAAATTTTTAAAAGCCTTGCGCACGCGCACTCCTTGGGTTTCAAAGGCACTCAGTTCAATGACACCAATAAAAAATTCGCCGCTGTCGGTCAGAAAATAATCTTCAATGGAACTCAAATTGGCATCGTAAGGCAGGCTGTATTCGCCAGCGCCCATTTCCTTGAGGTCTTGATCAAGAATTTTGTATCCGTAGGTATCTACACCGTTGCGTTTACCTGGAATTTGGTAAAAGGCTACAAAATAAGCTTTGTTCGGCGACTGCAAAATATTGAAATCGGGTAGCGAGTTGGGTCTTGGGTCAGTGTATTGTAATATTTCTAGAGCCTCTCCTTCATTGAATTCTGCATCGAAGGATTTGGAAAAGAGTTTCATTTCCTTGCCGTTGCGGTCTGCAATAAAGACCAGGTGCTGTTGCTTGGCATGTAAGGTCTGGACGTAATAGCCGTAACCTTCTGGACTAACCGGCTTGATACGCGTACTATTGACCGGATTGAATTGTTCGAACTGGGTAAGTTGAAAACCTGCACTCCCAAGTTGGTTGCTGGCGTGTATGGTCGAAAATTGTTGGTTTTGGTCAGTCATGATCGAAATGAGCTGACCTTTGCTGCGTGTGAGCTCGCCCCATTGCCAATTTAGGTTTTGCGCGCTCAACAAAAAGGTGAAGCTACAAAATAGGGCAAGGAGCAGGTGCTGTAACATTAGTTGACGAGTTGAACCCCGACGTAATTTTCCGGGCTGATCAGTTTGAGTTCAGCCTTGAGTTGGTCAGTTACTGGAAGTTCGTCGATAAAGGCGTGTACGCTTTGTTTGGTCACGCGCTCGTTTTTGCGGGTGAGGCCTTTGAGCGCTTCGTATGGTTTTTCGAAGCCTTCGCGACGCAAAATAGTTTGAATGGCTTCTGCCACAACAGCCCAATTGTTGTCGAGGTCTTGGGCGAGGGCATCTTGGTTGAGCAAAAGTTTGCCAAGGCCTTTGAGCGTGGCGCCAAAAGCAATAATACTGTGCGCAAGTGGAACACCCACTACACGTAGAACCGTAGAGTCTGTGAGGTCGCGCTGCAAGCGAGAAACGGGAAGTTTGGCTGCTAAATGTTCGAAAAGCGCATTGGCTAACCCGATGTTGCCTTCGGAGTTTTCGAAATCGATGGGGTTTACTTTGTGCGGCATAGCAGAAGAGCCAATTTCTCCGGCCTTGATTTGTTGCTTGAAGTAGTCCATGGAGATGTAGGTCCACATGTCGCGATCGAGGTCGAGGAGAATGTTGTTGATGCGCTTCATGCAATCAAAAACCGCGGCCAATTGATCGTAGTGTTCAATTTGGGTAGTGGTTTGGGAGCGCTCTAAGCCGAGGATGTCGTTGACGAAATGATTGCCAAACGCAACCCAGTCAGACGAAGGGTAGGCCACAAAATGCGCATTAAAATTACCCGTGGCGCCGCCAAACTTGGCT
Organism: Flavobacteriales bacterium; assembly: GCA_947458985.1. Classification (GTDB taxonomy): domain Bacteria; phylum Bacteroidota; class Bacteroidia; order Flavobacteriales_D; family Crocinitomicaceae; genus UBA952. Next base: position 4,992 of record CANHBA010000124.1, on the reverse strand, counting down.
GGTAGATTAAGGCTTTTGAGGTGTGCAATTTGCTTGGCTAAACGCTCTGCGAAAACTTGAATTTCTTTGCCAAGGCGGGTAGGAGAAGCAGGTTGGCCGTGGGTGCGGGCCAGCATCGGGATGTCTTTCCAGTCTTGGGCCAACGCCACGAGTTTGTCTTGAACAGCCATGAGCTCAGGCAAGTAAACGGCTTCAATGCCGTCTTTGAGCGACAACGGAATAGCGGTGTTGTTGATATCTTGGGAGGTGAGCCCAAAGTGAATGAATTCTAGATAGGCTTCTAAACCGAGCCCTTGCATTTTTTCTTTGAGGAAGTATTCGACAGCCTTGACGTCGTGGTTGGTGGTACGCTCTGTTTCTTTGATCCAAAGGGCATCGGCTTGCGAGAAATTGGTGTAGAGGTCGCGCAGGGCGGCGTATTTGTCTTTGGGGAAATCTTGCAAATTGGAAATGCCGCTATCCACAAGTGCAATCAGGTATTCGACCTCAATTAAGACGCGGTAGCGAATGAGTCCGAATTCTGAAAAATAGGCTTGAAGGGCTGCGGTTTTGGATTGGTAGCGACCATCTATCGGGGAGATCGCGGTAAGAGCGTTGAATTCCATATTGTATCTAAAGCACAAAGATACAACAAGCGCAAAAAATAGAAAAACCGAATACCTAATTATCGTAATTTTGATGCATGCAAGTTTCTAGCCGATTTTTGAAGTTTCAATGGGTGGTTCTTATCCTCATTTTTTTAGTCGTTTTTGCCGGTAGTTTTGTGCGCATGTCGGGCAGTGGCATGGGTTGTCCAGATTGGCCAAAGTGCTTCGGAAAGTGGGTTCCACCAACGGAACTCACCGAATTACCCGAAGACTACCGAGAGGCGTACTTGCTCAAGCGCCAAAAAAAGGTAGAAAAATTTTGTAAATTCCTCGACAAAATCGGCTTAGATGCCACCGCTCATAAAATCCTCAACGACCCTGAGGTCTACAAAGAAGAAGCGTTTAATGCCCGCAAAACCTGGATCGAATACATCAATCGGCTCGCTGGCTTTTTAGCTGGCAATGCCATGCTCCTTGGTTTTGGTTGGTTATTACTCTTTTACCGCAAGCGCAAGTGGCTGCTCTTAACTGGCCTCAATTTGGTCTTGATGGGCATTGAAGCATGGTTTGGTTCTATTGTGGTGGCTACCAATTTAGTCCCCTGGACCATCACCATCCATCTTTTCTTAGCCCTCGTCATCATCGGGATACAGTTATACTTGCTGCACAACATGCAGCACAAGAAGCGTTCAGATTTGCCAAAGGAAAAAGCATTTCAATGGCTTAGCTGGCTCATTTTAGGCATTACCTTCTACCAAATGTTCTTGGGTACACAAGTGCGAGAATCCATCGATGCCTTAGTCAAGAAAGGATATTCCAGGGCTGAGTGGATAGAACAATTGGGCCTGCCGTTTTTTATCCATCGCAGTTTCAGTTGGTTGGTCTTGATATTATTGGTATATCTATTCTGGCAAAACCGCCAAAAATGGCATTACTCCCGTATCAATGTGGCTTTTTACTTACTCGCCGCTGAGTTGTGCACAGGTGTAGCGCTCGCCTACGCCGACATGCCAGGCCTTGTTCAGACCGCTCACTTGGTTTTTGCAACCATCTTACTTGCGGTCTTGCTTTTGATGCGTTACGATTACGCACAACTGAAGAAAAAGGCATAATACCACCCCGTTTTTTGGCACAGAAGCGTTAGCTTGCAGATTCATTACTTATGAACTTCGATGCACCTGCCATTCAACGCCTCAAAGCAAACGAACCCAAAGCCGTTGAAGCTTGGTATCTCCATACTTTTCCGGCATTGCTACTGCAAGCGGCGCGTTTTTTTAGCCAGCGCAATGAGCAACTCACAGCAGTGCACAACGCCCAGCTCAAGGCCCTGCAAAATTTAGCACAGTTTAAACCCGATACCTCCATGGAAGCTTGGTTGGCTGTCATCTTAAGAAATGAATTAATTGACACCTACCGGCGCAAACAACGTTGGCGTATTTTGTCTTTTCAAAACCGATATGAAGCCACTTATGAGCCCGATTTCGATGAGCAATTAGACGCACCCCTTGAATTGGAACGCGCAGAGGCACTGTTGGCGCATTTGCCCCAGAAAACACGTTTTGTGTTCAGTTTGTACGCCTTTGAAGAATTAAAGCCTAGAGAAATTGCACAAGAGCTTGCCATGCAGATCCAGACGGTCCGCTGGCATTTGAAAACAGCCAAGCAAACCTTAAAAAAACACCTCGAGTCATGAAAGATACCCGCCCAATGGCCGAGCAAACTTGGCCGCTTTTTGAACGCAAATGGCGCCGCAAGCTGTTTTGGAAGCGCTGGAAAAGCAAAATCTTTTTTGCTGGCACCTTATTGCTTGTCGTCATTTTAGCGTTATTGTACCGAACCTATTCTGTAGATCATAAAGGAATAAAAGAGCATCTAATTCAACCTCAAAAAGAGCGAAATTTAAAATCCAAAATACAAGATGATCTTCATGGTGAAACTCCTTTCAGAATAGAATCCTCGTTTGGATCAGATGTAATGGATTCGCTTACATCTTCGATTGAACCCTTATTCTATAAGTTGAGTCCCAAATTTCAAATGCCCATTCTTACGATTCAGCACGGGTCTATCCAAAAGAATGCTGATTTACAATTGGCCTTTGCTTACCTCAATCTGCAGCCTCAAAGTTGGTCGCTGCAAAGCAACAATCATTCGCTCAGTGCTTTATTAGACAAGAAAACCTTACTGATCATGAATTTGATGTACGGAGCCGAAATCTTACCTGCCTTTCCAGCTGACTTCGGCACGGAGTCTTGGTACCGTCCAGATTTCTTTCCTGCAGATCAATTTATACATATCGCGTTTTATGACGTCGCTGACTGGATCCAAGATCCTTTAAGTGTGAAGCTTAGCGTGAATCGAGAAAGTGATCCAATTCATATTGCACCATGGCGAACATCGAGTAATTTGACCAGAAATATCGAGGGTTCCCAATATGTGCTAACGGCGTTTGACCGCGAATACCCGGGCGTTTTTGTGTACCGAGGACCCAATCTGATAAATGAGAGAAATCCGCGCAGTCCGTACCGTAAAAATTTATTCGTCGCCGACCGACCAGCTGAATCCTTCAATCCGCTTTTATATTACCTTTCCGATACCTTAGTTGTTGTCAGTTCACAAGCACAGCGCATCACCCAACTTTCAATGAATGGCGTTCTTTTCGGATCAAAGGAAATCACTTTCAAAAGCAAAGGAATACACAGTGCAAAGCGGCGCGAACCACTATTGGATCCGGTAGACAACACACTTTATGTCTTGGCACCCACTAATTTCCATTTTGTATTTTTCAAAGTTGATTTAATAACAGGGTGCGCTACCCAAATTTATCAAACAGCTAGTATTTGGCCCGGAGCTGAATTTGAAATTTACGATGGGATACTCCACTACAACTATAAAACAAAGGAAGTTCAGGTCGATTTAAAGCAATTTAAAGCCGAATAGGTCTTGCAGCACCCCTCATTTCGATCAAGTAAACCCCAGGTGGATAGTTTTCCAATGCGATAATTTGCTGTGTTTGTTCAAGCGTTATTTTTTCAAGTAAACGACCCTGCAAATCTCTTACTTGGATGCTTTCTCCAATCCATTGAGGAAGAATTTTAATCATAATTTTCGCTCCTTCCAGTACCTGAAATACAGAGAATTCATAAGTTACGGGTGCGGTTGCATTGGGCAAGAAGGGCAAGCGCCAGGTTTCATTGAGGCGGTCGTTGCCGGCTATACCCGTGGAAAGATAAAAATACCCGTTGCCAACAAAGCTCATGCAGCCCTTTCTGGGCAAGGCACTAAATGGTGTTAGTGTAGTGCTTTGAAAAGTATTTAAGTTGATTTTTTGAACCTCGGTAAGCGTGTTGTCGGAGGGGTCGATACCACCATAAACAAATACCAAGGAGTCGGCACTTGCCGTATTGACGTACATTCTAGATCCAAAATCAAAAAGTGTTGTCGGGGTCCAGGTGTCGGTTGGTGCTTCATAAGCCCAAGTTTGGTTGTTCCAGCCCGTTTGGTTGGCGGCGTTGGTTCTGCCTGCGGCAAGAAAGCCACTGGTTTGGTTGCTAAAAGCCAGCCCGCGCCAGCAACCCTCAAATGGCAAATTGCCAAGTTGCTCCCAAGTATTCGTGGCGAAATGAAAGCACCACACCTCATTGAGGATGCCAGTTGCGTTGCGTCCGCCAATTAAATAAACGTCAGATCCAATTATAAAATGTTGGCAGCCCGCTCGCCCGGCACTCGGCAGCTCAGGCATGGCCGTCCATTGGTTGGCACTCGGGTCGTATTTCCAAAAAGTATTGAAATAAAAACCGTTGCAGTTTTCGCCGCACAGCACATAACCCCTTTCGTTGTAACTGAAGGCGCTTGCGTATTGGCGCTCCTGCCAAATAGGCAAACTGGCAATTGGGCTCCAATAATTCAGGTGAGAATCAAAAGCAAAGAAATCGCCAGTACAGGAGAAGTCAATGCAACGGCCGGTTCCGGCATAATGAATGCTGCCAATCGTAAAAGATGCGCCGTCGTCGCGTGGGCTACCCGGAAAGGCGAGGTCTTGCTGCCAATTTTGGGCCGCCACATTCAGGTAGCAATTCAATAGGATGAGCAATACCAAACGCATTTCCACCTAACGTAAAAAATGATTTTTTAGTATGTCTAGCCCACTATTAAAACGACGGTGTTCCGGTAAAATGAGGTCGAGAAGGACGCTGCATCAGTTGCCATTTGTAGTTGAGTTGGAGGCCGTATCGGAGGGTATTGTTGAGTAGGCTCGGTTGATTGAGGTTCAAACTGAGCATGATTTGATGTGCTCTTGCAATTTGCCGACCGTAGCCTAAATTGAATTGGCGGCGGGTGTAACCTAGCAAGAAATGATTTGTTTTTTGTAAATAACTCACAGAGGTATTGATGGATTGAACCCCTT
>CANHBA010000123.1 GCA_947458985.1 Flavobacteriales bacterium | reverse complement strand
TATAACAATTACAACAAAACAACATTCCAAACGTTGTGTATCTTTGCACTGTGTTTAGCACCGACCAACAAACCCTCCACGACCTCGAGTTTGAAGCCATCAAATTATGGCTCGAAAAATTCTGCATTGGCCCCACAGCTTTAAAGCAAGTTCAAACTTTACAGCCGCGCACGCAGTTTCAAATGCTGCGCCAAGAACTCAAGCGTTTGGACGAACTGCGTCAGGTTCGCGTTCACGGAGAAAAATTTCCACAATTGGAATTCGAAGAACTCCTGCAGGAAATCAAATTATTAGGGATTCAAAAAGCGGTTATTTCTTTGGAAGGTTTTCGACGCATTTATCAAGCCTCAGAATTGGTCAATGCTTTGGTGCTGTTTTTCGAAAATGCGCTCTTCAAATATCCTTTATTAAAAGCGCTCACAAACGACGTCTATTACACAAAGGAAATCACCAACGAAATTGATCAAGTTTTTGACCGCAACGGCCAAATCAAAGACGACGCCTCGCCAGAATTAGCTGAAATTCGGGCTAGAATCAGGGTGCTGCGCAATCAAATCAACAAGAATTTTGACAAAGAATTGCGCCGTTACAACAAAGACAAAGTGTTGGCCGAAACGCTCGAAACGTATGTTAATGAACGCCGCGTGCTCACCGTGCTCTCTACTTTTAAGCGCAAAGTGCCGGGCAACATCCATGGGTCGAGCAAAACAGGTAGCCTTACATTTATAGAGCCAATTGTGAACGTGCCGCTCAACAACGAGCTCGAGTTTTTATTCGACGACGAACGCAAGGAAATTCACCGCATTTTACAAGCCCTCACTGGGCTCATGGTGCAATACAAACCGCTCATCGAGGCCTACCAACTCCTTTTGACGCGCATCGATTTTCTCAACGCCAAATGCAAATTGGCCTTGGAAATGGAAGCTGTTTTGCCTGCAATTGGCCAGCATACGGGTTTGCACCTCAAACAAGCGTATCATCCGCTACTTAGGCGCGCCAATCAGCAAGCGGGTAAACCTACTTTTGCGCAAGAACTTAAGTTGCAGCAAAAATCAAGAATGCTCGTTATTTCAGGGCCTAACGCCGGCGGAAAGAGCATCACGCTCAAAACCATTGGGCTCTTGCAACTGATGCTACAAGCGGGCTTATTGGTGCCTGTTGCGCCAGATAGCCAGATGTGTTTTTTCAAGCAAATTTATTCGGATATTGGAGATAATCAATCCATTGAAAATGAGTTAAGTACATATTCTTACCGTCTGCAACGCATGAAGTATTTTTTGGGCAGGTCAAACGCCCAAACTTTATTGCTTCTAGACGAGTTTGGCACGGGTTCAGACCCCGAACTTGGGGCAGCTTTGGCAGAAGTATTCTTCGAGCAAATGTATGCGCTGCAAGTGTTTGGCGTTATAACAACCCACTACAGCAACATCAAACTCAAGGCCGACGAACTTCCAGAAGCCAAAAACGGCTGCATGCTTTTCAATGAGAAAGACCTCTCCCCGCTTTATCAATTCTCTTTAGGGCAGCCTGGTAGTTCTTTTACCTTTGAAGTAGCCCAACTCAATGGCATTTCCAAACAACTCATTTTAGAAGCCAAACAACGCCTCAATCAGCAAAAAGTACGTTTAGACAAACTGCTCAGTGGCCTTCAGAAAGAACGCAACCAGCTTTTGGCCCAAAACAAACGCTTGGAAGAAGCCTCTAAAGCCGCTGAGCGCTCAAATACGCAGCATGAACAAGAAATTCAGAAGCTACAGCACAAGCAAAGCCAAGTGAGCCAAGTGCAAGAAACGAGTCAGCGCCAATTGCAGGCTGGAAAAAAGATGCTTGCTTTCATTGAGAAATTCAATGCAACATCGAGAAAGAAAGACGTGAATACCGCGCTTTTTCAGGAGCTGACGCAGTTTTTAAGACTCGAGAAATCGAAGCAAACCATCAAAAAACAAGCACCTACCCCCTCTCCTACTCAAAAGCCCACCAAAAAAGAGGTGCAACGCGCCGAGAAGTACGAGCAAGAACGCATTAAAGTTGGTTCTCAAGTGCAACTGATTCAGACCAATCGGATCGGAATCGTGGAAGAAATGAAAGGCAAGCAACTCACCGTGATATTTGGTCAGGCCCGCATTAAAGTACATCTAGAGAAGCTGCGCTTTTTGGCAGACTGAAATTTAACATTAGTTACATATCAATCCCTTGAAATTGCGTATCTTTGCGCTCAATTTTTTAATTTATAGCTGAGAAATGAACAACATTGCACTTGGAAACCACATCTTGGTGGAGTTTATGAACTGTGACCCGCACGTCATGAACGACGTAGCTGCCATCGAACGCGACATGGTTGGCGCTGCCCGCAAAGCAGAAGCAACGGTGATCAACTCTACGTTTCACCATTTTTCACCTTACGGTGTTTCTGGTGTTGTCGTGATTCAAGAAAGCCACTTGGCAATTCATACATGGCCTGAATACGGCTATGCTGCCGTAGACGTCTTTACTTGTGGCGACATGAACGCTTGGATCGCCTTTGATCACTTAAAAGAGTGTTTTGGTGCAAAATCTTATTCGGCAATTGAAATGAAGCGCGGTTCGGTAAATCTACTTACCCGCAACGACTTCGATATCACTAGTGCCCGTGAAAAAGCTGCCGAATGGCGCAACCCTGATTTCTACACCCGCAATGTGTGGTTCACTGATAAAGACGAAGATCAAGCGCTTTCTTTGCGTTTTACAGGTGACGTCTTCTTTGATGTGCAATCTCCGTTTCAGCGCGTACGTATTCTCGAATCCACGAAGTACGGCAAAATGTTGGCCCTTGACGACATGGTCATGACCACCATCAAAGACGAGTTCCATTACCACGAAATGATCTCTCACCCTAGCCTTTTCACCTTGCAAAATGCCAAAAATGTATTGGTAATCGGCGGTGGCGATGGCGGCACAGTTCGCGAAGTATTGCGCCATGCCAACATCGAGAAAGTCACCATGGTTGAAATCGACGGAGAAGTCATCAAAGCTTGTAAAGAGCATCTTCCCGAAATTGCCGCTTCTTTCGACGATCCACGCCTCGAACTCATCGTAGACGACGGCATTGCCTTTGTCAAGAACGCACCAGACGCAGTTTACGACCTCTTGATCGTCGACGGTTCAGACCCAGTTGGCCCAGCCGAAGGTTTATTCAGCGTAGATTTCTACCAAAACTGCTACCGCACGCTCAAAGCCGATGGTATTTTAGTAGCACAAGGGGAATCTCCAAAATTCAATGAAAAAGCATTTGCAGAGCTCAATCAAACCCTTCAAAGTATTTTTGGCGCACAAAACGCCCCAGTAGGTTTGTTCTTTGTACCAACCTACCCTACAGGTATGTGGAGCTTCCAATACGGCCTCAAAGGCGCTGCAGACCCACGCAAAGTCACCAACACCGACGCCATCAAAACGTTTGTTGCAGAAAAAGGCCTTCGTTACTACAACGAAGACATCCATTTCTCTACGTTTGCCCTTCCTAATTTTGTAAAGCAATTAATTCAAAAATAACATGCAAATTTCCCACAACAAGGTCGTTACCTTGACCTACAAGCTCTCTGATCACACAACCGGAGAACAAATCGAAGAAACTACTCCGGAAACTGCCTTGACCTTCTTGTACGGTGTCGGTGGGATGATTCCCGAATTCGAAGAAAAACTCGCTGGCAAAACTGCTGGAGAGCATTTTGACTTCCATATTTTAGCAGCCAACGCTTATGGCGAGCAAGATCCACAGCACATCGTGATGTTGCCAGCAAACATCTTCCACGACGAAAACGGAAGTTTTGACAACGAAATGTTCACCGTAGGCAGCATGGTGCCAATGTCTGACAGCGAAGGTAACCAATTGCGTGGCCGCATCTTGGAAGTAACTGAAGAAACCGTACAAATGGATTTCAACCACCCATTAGCGGGTACTGACCTTCATTTTCAAGGTACAATTTTAGAAGTTCGCGATGCAGAAGCTGAAGAACTAGCGCATGGTCATGCACATGGCCCGCATGGTCATCAGCACTAAACGCAACAATTTTACAACTATATTGTTACAAGGCGTATATCGGTATTTTCCGGTATACGCTTTTTAATTTTATACACCCATGGCTACAGTATTTGAAACCAGACTTATCGGCAATATCGGCAAGGACGCCCACATCAAAACAATGGACCGCGGTATTGTTGCTATTAACTTCCCAGTTGCACACAACAAGAATTGGAAAGACAAAAAGAGCGGTCAAATGCGCACCAAAACAACATGGGTCAACTGCACCATCTGGAAGCGCGAAGGTTCCAACATGCGCATCATCGATTTTTTAACTAGAGGTACACTTGTAGAAGTCCTTGGAACACCATTTGCCAAAACAGCCCAACTAGAAGATGGCACAATGCGTACAGAAATCCGCTTGAATGTCTCCAAAACCAACATCCTTCGCCCTGCCAACCGAGATGAAGACGCCTCAGGTTATGTAGATCAGGACGACGAAGACGATCAGTACGGCGCGAGCCTAGATGATTTTACAATGGATGAAGATGATTTTTAAGTACTTATAAAATAGCTCAAAAAAAATCTCATTTTTTTTCGCAATACTGATTTTAATTAAATAAAAATTTATTTATATTTGCATCCTCAATCAGAGAGCAACATTCCTCCTTAGCTCAGTTGGTTAGAGCATCTGACTGTTAATCAGAGGGTCTCAGGTTCAAGTCCTGAAGGGGGAGCAAAAGCCGGTCAGAAATGGTCGGCTTTTTTTGTTTTTCAAATCCTTCAATTTTGTAACTTCGTAAGGTAACTCAAAAAGCATTAAATCTTTAAGATGTATTCTGAAATTGAAATAGACAGACAAAATCTCACTATAATGGGTGTTAAATTCAATAGTCTGAGAGAGCTAGAAAATACAGCTAATGCAATTGGAAGCAATATGTTTGAAGGATTTGTGCCCACTAAAGAAATTATACAGCTATATAAGGATTGGAAAAACAGTCAAATATCCGAGTCTGATTTTCTTAATTTGATTTATAATGCAGTCCAATAACAACTATAGCTACATTGACGGTCTCAATCAATACACGTATTCTAATGGTGTCTTAAAGAATTTAGCAAACATTCAAGAAGAACGCGCTTTACTTTTGTATGAAAGTTTAAAGGTTTCCAAAAGAATAGAAGAGTTATTTGAACAACCTATCAAAATAACAAATTCAAGTTCCCTACTCGAAATTCATCTATACCTCTTTCAAGATGTTTATGAGTGGGCTGGAAAAGTAAGAACCGTTAATATCAGCAAAAATGGAAAACCTTTTTTTGATGATGAACGATTTCCAATGGGATTTAGGTATATCGATTTGTTAATTGAAGAATTTGAAAAAATACCGACAACAAAAACAAACGTAATTTCTCAAAAATTAGCTGAGATTTTGGACAACCTAAACTTCCTTCACCCATTTAGAGAAGGAAACGGAAGAGCTCAAAGGGAATTTATAAGAGCTCTGGCCTATCAAAAAGGATATTCGCTCAATCTCAATCCTCCGAATAATAAAGATATTTACGACCGATATATGAAAGGCACTATTGACAGCGATGTAGACATACTTACTAAATTAATAGAAAATCAATTAATTGAAATAAGCATCTGACTGTTAATCAGAATCAATGAAATTGACCATCATCCTATTTATTAGTTTTCTAGCCAAAATGACATGTTATGGCTATGACAGCTATTTACTGTCAAGAGATACTTCAAAACACGGTTCGCCAATCAATAGAATTGATCAAATTCATCCTATTATTGAAACTATCTTTTGTGGTCTGCCCCTCGATAAATCACGTTTGGAACTTCGTGAAATGATTTTAAAGGACAAGAGGTTTGTTTTGACTGACACCACTTTCAACAACTTCCCTCCTTCCACTTTTTTCAAAGGCCTAACAACAGACAAAGGCCTTATTGAAGCTAAGCCCGACTCTATTCAAGTCATGCTGATTTATGGCAATGCGGCGCTGGTAACTGAGAAAGGCGGACAAGAAGACACCACCAAACACCCGATGATTTTAGAGTTTCAGTATTTCTTCTCTCATAAAGAAAGTGCTGAACTGGAATACAGACGCATATTGAATTTGGTTCAACCGATTTTTACGGACACAAGTTCAATTATGGATGACAATTGGGAGACAGATTACGCAACTGTTCAACAAACTGGAATTCAAAAGTGCAGCGGAAAAATATTCGACAGCTTTGAACCTTACTACAGAGTAGCTATTTCAATGATATCCTATACTCCGTCAGATGACGCGCAGCCGTTTTTTGTGCTTGACATCGCCTTTAGTAAGGAGGACAAATAGCTACCTCCTACTCCAAAGCTTATACTTCAAGCCTACCGTGAAGTCTAGGCCGCCCAAAGCATAGCTGCGCGCGTAAAGTTTTTGTGGTTTAGAATTGTCCGTGCTGTTGCTGTTCATCCATTCAGATTCAGTTCCAAATTCAATTTGAGCATAATAAGGAAGAAAATCGTTGTAGGTTAAAACATCGGAGTCGTTAAGAGAATAGCCCGTTATTTTTCCATTTTTTGGAGAGAAAGTCTGATGAATGTAGCGTACTTCGGTGAAAAAAGAGCACTTTTTTGAGACCGGAATATTGATACCAAGAGCGCCATTGTACCCGAGTGATGTCGGGCTGGTGTAGGTATAGGTAAGCGAGGCGGTGGAGGTTCCGAGTGAGTTGAAG
>CANHBA010000122.1 GCA_947458985.1 Flavobacteriales bacterium | reverse complement strand
TTCCAAAGTAAAGGTGCCAGTCGTCTTTGCATTGCATTAAGCAAATACCTACAAAACCGAACTTCTGAAGTAGCTTATTTATTCAACCACAACAAACTACCGTCGCCATAGCTCAAAAAACGGTAGTCGTTGGCAAGGGCATAGTCATAGATACGTTTCCAATCTTGGCCTACAAAAGCATGAATCAACAATAAAAGCGTGGACTTCGGCTGATGAAAATTGGTCAAGATGGCGTCTACGCTGCGAATGCGGTAGCCTGGCTTGATCATCAGACTTGTTTTGGTGAGCAATTGCTCGCAACTTTCTTTGTGAAATTGGTCTAGGAGTGCCTCAATCGCAGCTGAAAAAGAAAAATCTTGTGGTAAGGCATAGCATTCCCACTGCGTGAGTTGTAAATTTTGAAGTGTAAGGTCTGGATCTTGAAGTAGTTTAACGCCCATCCAATACAAGCTCTCCAACGTTCGCAACGAGGTGGTGCCAACCGCTATTCTCACTTGCGCAGGTTGCCGCAATAATTTTTCTAAAAGTTCTTGCCGCACTTCAATGAATTCTGCATGCATATCGTGCTCTTCAGCTGTCTTTGTTTTGACTGGTTTGAACGTGCCCGCTCCGACGTGCAAGGTGAGTGTTGCAGCATGGATCTCTTTTTGGCGCAGCGAGGCAAACAACGCTTCGGTCAGATGCAAACCAGCAGTGGGCGCAGCAACGGAGCCATCTTCTTTGGCATATACGGTTTGATAATCACTTTTATCGCTCTCCTCTGATGCTCTGTTAAGGTATGGTGGTAAAGGAATCTTGCCTGCCAAGTGCAGAATTTCTGCAAAACAAAGCTGGGGATCGGTCCAGTGAAATTGAATTTTAAATCCGGAGTCTAGGCGTTGTGCTTGTTGGGCATAAAGCGTGTGTGTAGTGCCTTTGTTGTCAAACTGAAGTGCTACTGAACCCGATTTCCATTTTTTAGCACCACCAATCTGACAAATCCATTCGACGCTGCCTTTTTGTTGCATCGCTGAAGTGACGTCTTGATAGCTAGCGCCGTGCTCCAAACAGAAAATTTCTACTTTGCCACCCGTCGGTTTCTCAAAGTGTAACCTGGCCTCAATGACCTTGCTATTGTTGATGATCAATAGGGAATTTGCCGGCAAGTGCTTTGGCAAATTAAAATACTGATCGCTTGTAATTGTATTTTCTTGATAAACGAGTAATTTGCTGTTATGACGAGGCGTTACAGGATAACGTGCAATTTGAGCATCGGGAAGTGCGTAATCGAAGTCGTCAATGTTGGTCATCTAAATTGAAATTTTTGACAAAAATATCATCAGATCGGGAATGTTTGCTGCCATTGACCATTTAAATTTAACATTGACCTCATAAATACCGCCCAATTCATCTAGTCTCCTTAGCTTTGCCAAAAACTTGCCCACATGACTTTTCGCGATTTAAATTTGAAGAAACCAATTTGGAATGCACTGGATGACCTCGGCTACGAAACGCCAACCACCATTCAGGCCTCTGGTTTCAATGTCATGATGTCGGGTGCCGATACCATTGGTATTGCCCAGACAGGTACGGGTAAAACGCTTGCTTATTTGCTGCCTTGTTTGTGTATGTGGAAATTTTCTAAGGAACCGCATCCGCAAATTCTCATCCTTGTACCAACCCGTGAATTGGTGGCGCAGGTAGTTAGTGAAGTTGAAAGACTGACCACTTACATGAATGTGGCGGTTGGCGGTGTTTATGGCGGCACCAACATGAACACACAAGCGGCAATGGTCTTGCAGGGCTTAGACATACTTGTTGGCACACCTGGACGCGTTCTAGACTTAGCCAAAAGTGGTTCTTTGCAATTGAAGCACATTAAAAAAGTGGTGATCGATGAAGTCGATGAAACCCTGAGCTTAGGCTTCAGGCCACAACTCTTTCATATTTTTGAATTTTTGCCCACAAGAAAGCAGTTCATGGTTTTTTCGGCAACGCTTTCAGAGGAGGTATCTGTATTTTTGGAAGATTACCTCATCAAGCCTGTTCGCGTAGAAGCAGCGCGCGCAGGATCTACCCTCGACAAAATTGACCAATCGGGTTACCACGTACCGAATTTCTTGTCTAAGATCATGTTATTGCAACATATACTAGACAACACCCCATTAGAAGCTAAAGTGTTGGTATTTGTTTCTTCTCGCGCACTGGCCGACCTCGTCTTTGAAAAAATTGAGCCTAGTTACGGCGATGCACTCGGGATCATCCACTCGAACAAAGCACAGAATTTCCGTTTCGAAGCGGTGCAGGCTTTTCAAGCGGGCACCACCCGAATTTTGATTGCCACCGACCTCATTGCCCGTGGTATTGACGTCACGGATGTATCTCATGTCATTAACTTCGATATCCCCGAAACCACCGAAAACTACATTCACCGCATTGGTAGAACCGGCCGCGCCGATAAAAATGGCATCGCCATTACGTTCATCACTGAAAAAGATCTTGACATCCTGAATGCGATCCAAGAACTGATGCAAAAAGAAGTTCCTATTATGGAAGTACCGGCTGAGCTAGAATGGACCACAGAATTGCTCGAGTTTGAGAAACCTAAATTGGCCATTCCGGGCAAAGTGCTCAAACTAGCCTCTCGCGACGACAGAGGCGCTTCTTTTCACGAGAAAAAAGCGAAAAACAAAAAAGTTAATGTGCGCTACGACCACAAAAAAGCCATGCAAGAAAAGTACGGCAAGCCTAAAAAGAAGCGTCAGAAATAAGTTAGGACAGCCCTTTGAGCAGGTTGTCGTACAAATCATTAAAGGAAAGGCCGTCGGCGGTTTTGGTTTTGGACAATTGCTTGAATTCGACAAGCGCCCAGAGTACAAACTCCATTAAAAATGGGAGGTCTTGCGCCGCCACATTCGGCTGATACTTTTCGATGAGTTCCTTTAATGGATCAATTTGCAGCAAGGTTTTTTCGTGCAATGCACTCCCCTGCTCGTCTGGTAATTCAAAAGAATTGGCGTTGTAAAACCAACTTAACACCGCATCATATGGTGTTTTGTCGTCGCGTTTTTTCAACTTTTCAATTTTTGGGAAATACGTCAAAAAGAGGGTCTTGATGGCCTCACTGATGAGCTGATTCGCTACAAAAGCTGTTCCTTCTTGCTCGCCTTCATAAACCAACTCTACTTTTCCAGTAATGGACGGAACCATGCCCATGAGGTCACTGAAGCGGATGCTCGTTTGGCTTTCGTTGTTGAGAATCGCGCGTCTTTCGGCGGTACTGATCAGGTTTTCGTAGGCGGTGATGCTCATGCGGGCACTCACGCCGCTTTTGTAATCGATGTAAGGGCTCACGCGCGCTTCAAAAGCAACTTGCTCTAAAATATCTTTGGCGAGTTCTGGTACATGCACTTTACAAAAACGATTTTCGAGCTGTTCGGCTTCTTGAGCTGTGATTTTCTTGGCGGTTTTGATATCTGCAGCGTAGTGCGTTAGGATTTGCGAACCAATGCGGTCTTTGAGCGGCGTAATGATGCTGCCGCGGTTGGTGTAGTCTTCTGGGTTGGCTGTAAATACAAACTGAAGATCTAGTGGCAACCTTAATTTAAAGCCGCGGATTTGGATGTCGCCTTCTTCTAAAATATTGAAGAGCGCCACCTGAATACGGGCTTGTAAATCTGGGAGTTCATTGATGACGAAAATACAACGGTTGGCGCGTGGGATCATGCCAAAGTGCAAGACGCGGTCGTCGGCATAGCTGAGTTTGAGGTTGGCGGCTTTAATGGGGTCGATGTCGCCAATGAGGTCGGCGATGGTGACGTCGGGTGTGGCGAGTTTCTCAAAAAACCTTTCCGAACGGTGCAACCAAGTAATGGGCGTGTGGTCGCCTTTTTCAGCAATGAGGTCTGTGGCAAAGCGGCTCAGGGGCTGCAGTGGGTCGTCGTTGATTTCGCTGCCGGCCACAACTGGAATGTATTCGTCTAGCAAGTGCAAAAGCAAGCGCGCAATTCTGGTTTTACCTTGCCCGCGCAAACCCAATAAATTGATGTTGTGCTTGGAAAGAATGGCGCGCTCCAATTGCGGAATAACGGTGTGTTCGTAGCCGTGCATAGTAGGAAAACTTGGTTTGCCCGCTTTGAGCACCGCAATAAGGTTGTCGCGGAGTTCATTTTTGATGCTTTTGGGCGTGTAACCAGCTGCTTTGAGGGCGCCGAGGGTAAGAATGGTGTTTTGCATGATCAATTGATACGTTTTTTACGGTTGGTTTGGTAATCGTGAAAAATCATTTCTCCGAGGCCCTTGAGCCCCGTAAAGAATGCTTTTCCGTTATTGGTTTTGGTGAATTCTTCTACAAAAGCTTGCAAGTAGGGGTCTTGAGCGATCATAAAAGTGGTGATCGGGATGTGCAACTTGCGCGCCTGCGCAGCCATGGTATAGCATTTGTCTACGATATACTGATCGAGGCCATTGCTGTTTTTGTAATACTGACCATCTGGCATACGTAAACAACTGGGCTTGCCGTCAGTGATCATGAAAATTTGCTTGTTGGTATTGCGCTTTCTGCGCAAGATATCCATGGCGAGTTCTAAGCCTGCCACTGTGTTGGTATGATACGGCCCTACGTTCAGATAAGCCAAATCTTTGATTTGGATGGGCCAGGCGTCGTTGCCAAACACAATGATATCGATGGTGTCTTTCGGATAAGTGGTGGTAATGAACTCTGCGAGCGCCATGGCCACCTTTTTGGCTGGCGTAATGCGGTCTTCGCCATAGAGGATCATGCTGTGGCTGATATCGATCATGAGCACTGTACTCATTTGCGATTTGTGGTGGGTGTCTTCCACGACTAAATCGCGCTCGTCGAGCATAAAATGCTCCGCACCATGATTGATCTGGGCATTTTTAAGACTTTCCGTCATGGAAATGCTTTCGAGCGCATCGCCAAATTGGAAGTCTCGGAATTCGCCAGTGGCTTCGTCGCCTTGTCCTGTTTTTTTGGAGTGATGGTTGCCCCTACCGCTCTTTCTGATGTTGCCAAAGATCTGAGCCATGGCGTTTTTGCGAATAGCACGCTCGGTTTTGGCGGTAATGCTGAGCTCCCCTTGCCCGTCTGGCTTAATTTCTTCGCGGAGGTAACCTCTTTTTTTGAGATCCTCGATGAAATCTTCTAAGGTATATTCAGGAGTGGTAAGGTTGTATTCCTTATCCAATATTTTCAACCAATCGAGCGCTTCGTCGACATCGCCAGACGTATGTGTGATGAGTTCGCTGAAAATATCGAATAGTTTGTCAAATGGAGACTGCTCTGGAGCAACATAAGGAGTGAATACATAACCGGATAGAGCCATTTGCTTTGCTTTACTGATAAACACAAGCAAGCATAGAAAGTTTGCGCTGGACAGAAATAATAGTCAGACGCTATTCAATGAGTGCTTTGTATTTAGAGGGCGACACACCTAAATGTTTTTTGAAGTGTCTGTAAAAGGAGGTGCGCGAATTGAAATGACATTTGTCAACGAGTGTTTCAATGGTGTAATTTTCAAGGAATCCGCTGTTCATTAATTGAAGCGCGTAAATGACACGCATGAGATTTAGATAATCACTTTGTGAAAATTGACAATGGTATTTGAGTGCGTACTTTAAATGGCTTTTGGGGTAATTCAGTTGCTGTGCCAACTCTTGAAGCAGATTGGTGCTCGTGGAGGCAATGATCAATTTTGGTGGCAGTTGCTTGAGGTCTTGAAGCAGTTTTTCTAAGTTTTTGCGGATAATTTGTTCGAGCGAGCTGTCGCGGGGTTCTATTTTAAGAAAGGCACGGGTATTCGAAACCCCAAACTCATGTATGAAATCTCTGTTTGGATCTCGCTTTTTAAATATTTCATTGAATATGATAGAGGGGTTCAAAAAAAGATAAATCAGAAACAACACCCAAACGATGCTCGTGCTGTGAAACATCCCAACAATCGCTGCGGATTTATTGGTGGGATTAAACAGGATAAAATAAGCAGTGAAAATGAAATTATTCAGCGAAAGAGAAAAAATCCAAATGATGAGTTGCTTGACTTTCAGCAATTGTTGTTTGGTATAAATAGAGCGATGCTGCCGAAAGTAAAACAAAGAACTCCTGACGAGAAGGTAATAATAGAACAGCGCGTAAACAGAAAAAATGAGGCCGAGCAGTTTGATTTCAATAGCGCCAAAGTAAATTCTACCCAGCACAATACAAAAGAAAAATGCGAAGTGCAGCAACATTTTTGCCCATGTTGTTCTGACAGAAATAAATGAATTGAGACAGAGGTAATAGAGGGGAGGAAAGATAAATAATAGGATAAATATTCTAAAAACGAGCGGTTTGGTCTCTTGAATAAATCCAAAAGTGGTTAGGCCAAATTGAAAGCGTGCCAAACCTGCTAATAACAGCAATAAAAAGAAGAAGAAATTAACCTTTCGATAACGGATATAGTTGACAATGATGGCCAACGTGATGATCAATAAACTGAATCCTATTAATAGATTTAAGAGGTTGAATAACATACTCAAATTTAAAGGAATTAAGTGGTTTTATCGATTTTGAAACAAGAATAAAGTGTTTCAAAAACCGAAAAATTATCCCAAGAGCTTTGGTTTTAGTAAAAGGAACAATAAGCCTTGTGAGAAGGCACAAATTTATTGTCATTTTTGTGGCGGTGTATGCTAGACGCCTCCTCTCTTTTGCTCTTCAACTTTAATTCAAACTCATGCCCCAAGAATTACCTGTCCGTCGAACGCTTCTTTATTATAAGGC
>CANHBA010000121.1 GCA_947458985.1 Flavobacteriales bacterium | reverse complement strand
GAAAACCTTTGTAACAAAGAACGCACAAACAATTGAATCCTTACCTTTGTTAGACTAAAAAAAACAGATGCAACGCTATTGTCTAGACCCATGGAAACGCACGCGCGTTTTGACTCAGGAAGTTCAAATTGGAACGCTCAGCTTGGGAGGGCAAAACCCTATTCGGGTGCAATCCATGACCACCACCGACACCATGGACACCGAAGGGTCGGTAGAGCAGTCTATTCGCATGATCGACGCCGGCTGTGAACTCGTGAGGCTCACCGCCCCGAGTAAAAACGAAGCCGAAAACCTACAAAACATCAAAGATGCACTGGTTCAAAGAGGGTACAACACCCCTTTGGTGGCAGACATCCACTTTACGCCAAACGCCGCTGAAATTGCAGCAAAAATTGTCGAAAAAGTACGTGTCAACCCAGGTAACTACGCAGACAAAAAGAAATTCGAAGAAATCGACTATACCGATGACAGCTACCAAGCTGAACTCGACCGCATTGAAGAAAAATTCACGCCCTTAGTACTGCTTTGTAAAGCAAACGGTACAGCCATGCGCATTGGCACCAACCATGGTTCGCTTTCAGACCGTATCCTCAGCCGTTACGGCGACACCCCAGAAGGAATGGTTGAGTCTGCGTTTGAATTTATCCGCATCTGTGAAAAACACGATTACAAGCAAATGGTCATTTCCATGAAAGCGAGCAACACGCTGGTGATGGTCCAAGCCTATCGCTTACTCATGGCCAAAATGCTTGAAAACGGGGTTGTTTACCCTTTACACCTGGGTGTAACAGAAGCTGGCGATGGTGAAGATGGACGCATAAAGTCTGCGGTTGGCATAGGTGCACTTTTAGAAGACGGCCTGGGTGATACCATCAGGGTTTCGCTTACTGAAGCTCCTGAAGCAGAAATACCAGTTGCGCAAAAACTCATTGCCAAATACAACACCTACAATCCACACAACTTTGCAGTTCCAAACGGGAACTTAAATTACTCGCCATTTCATTACAGCAAAAGAGAAAGCCACTCCTTTCATAATATCGGCGGGAAAAACACACCTGTTGTTTTAGCAGACCTCTCTTTTGTAGAAGCCATCAAACCTGCGCATTTCTTCGGTTTTGGTTATCAATACAGCATTCCGCTCGACAAATGGAACATCCAAGATCAGGCCGCAGATTACGTTTACATTGGGAGCAATGAGCTCGATTTTGAAGTGCCCGGTACCTTAGGCATCATCATCGATTTCGAACTTTGGCAAGCGGAATTCAGCCAAAAGGCAGGTTATTATCCGCTGGTCCTGCAAGAACAACTTTCTGAAGTGGCCCCTAATCAAATTTGTTTCTTACCCCTTGAAGCCGAAGCTGCACTTCCTCATGAATTGGCAGACAAACCGAATGTTTGTATTATTCTCAATACGAAATACAGCAATAAAACACAACTTTACCGTCGTTTCTTCCTAGAATTACAAGAAAAGAGCCTGCAAAACGCCGTGATTTTATCTTATCAATACGAAACCGCTGAACTTGAAACTTTCCAACTCTTTGCAGGGGCCGATGCCGGAGCGCTTTTAATTGACGGTTTTGGTGATGGGATTTGGCTCAATGCCGAGTTAGGTGCACAACACATCAATTCAACAGCATTTGGTATTTTGCAAGCAACCCGCACGCGCATTTCCAAAACAGAATATATATCTTGCCCGTCTTGTGGGCGAACTCTTTTTGACTTACAAGAAACCACCGCAAAAATCAGGCAGCGCACTGCCCATCTGAAAGGCCTCAAAATTGGCATTATGGGTTGCATTGTAAATGGTCCGGGTGAAATGGCCGATGCCGACTACGGTTATGTAGGTACAGGGCCCGGCAAAATCAATCTGTATAAAGAAAAGACGATTGTTAAGCGCAATATCGAAGAACTACAAGCCGTAGAAGCACTTGTTGAGCTCATTAAAGAATACGGAGACTGGCAAGAGCCAAGAGCTTAAAAATCAGGTTGACAATTGAGTTCCATCCAATCGTTTGTATACGGATGATAAAAACCCAATTTAGCCGCATGCAAGTGCAATCTGTCTGCTTTCTGACCGTATAAATCATCGCCTTTAATGGGGCAGTTCAACCCAAGATGATGCGCTGCATGCACGCGTAATTGATGGGTGCGGCCTGTTTTTGGGAATAACCTGATGCGCGTTTCTCCATTTACTGTTTCAAGAACCTCATAGGTGGTATGCGCATAACTCCCGTGCTCCTGGCAAACCAATTGCCTCGGGCGATCATCTAAATCAACTCTCAACGGTAACTTGATTTCTCCTTGCGTTTGTGTCGGAATACCCGCCAACACTGCTATATATTGCTTTTGTACTTTTCTGAGTACAAACTGTCGCTGCAAGCGCTGGTGCATCAGTTTGGTTTTTGCCGCGAGCATAATGCCAGATGTTGACATATCCAAACGGTGCACCAAAAGCGGGCCGTCTGCTTCTGGGAAATATCTCTTTAAATCTTCTAAAGAATTGGGTTGCGGATTTTTGCCCGGTACCGATAAATACTCAGGTGCTTTGTTGATGGCAACGATGTAGTCATCTTCGTATATAATATCCAAAGATTTAGGCGGATGAATTGCCGCAATTGGATTGGGATCTACATCCAAACCTTGCAACATGTGTCCTAGAATAGGCTCGCATTTACTTTTACAAGACGGATAAAAATGGCCATGAATACGCACTTCAGAATCTGGTGCCATTCCCCACCAAAACTCAGCCATACAAATCGGTTGAAGTTGGTGTAGATAGGCATATTGCAACAACTTAGGCGCTGCACATTCTCCCGCTCCGGCAGGCGGTGATTCAGCAAAAAGATTCAGTACGTTTTGGGTTTGACCTAAGGCATTTAAAAACGTATAGCGTTCAAAAATCCGCTGCTGAACATCTGCAGAATGGGCAGCTCGCCTGGCTTTTAATTGTTCAATTTCTTCTTTGAATAAGCGCAGTTGTTCTGAACGAGCAAACAACTCCTCTTGAGCTTGTTTTTTTAAGGCCTTCAAGCGGCGGCTTTCGTGCATGCTTTCTTCGCGAAGTTGGCTTTCAAGAACTGCAATATTTTGCGGATCTTGAACAAGGGCTTCGCTGCGCTTGATATCACGTATACTTTTGCTTTCTTTGTTTTTCAAGCGCTGTTCTTCCAATTGATTTGCCCATTGGGCTTGAAATTCTTGATACGCAACTTTTAAATTGTCTAGTTCCTGTGACCCTTCTAATTGTTCCAATTGGATGGTGAGCTCGTGGATCTCTACTTCTTCTCTTCGAAAAAAACCTTGTGCCTCTAGTATATCAAATACGGGCGGAACAAAACCAACATGGTGATTTGTATTACCAAGCTTTCCGGAAAAAGCCGCTAAATAACCTATTTGCTGCTGGGCATTTTGCACCACTAATACACCAAACATTTTTCCGATGGCTCCCAAGCGCTCTTTTCTGCCCAAGCCGAAATCATGGCCAAATTCTTCTGTGCTTAAGCGTTGTTGCAATAAATCTACTGCGTGCTTCGCTATAGGATGCACGTCGTAGTAAAATGGAAAAGTAAAGCGCTCAGGTAAAGCGAGGTGCTGAAATTCTGATCCTAAAGGGATAAACATAAAACAAAGGTCAAAAAAAAACGCCCTCGTAGGAGGGCGTTTCATATTTCTTATGAAAGAAAATTATTTGATAACTACGTTTTTGGTAGTTGTAAGACCGTCTACAGTAACAGTTACGATGTAGCTTCCTTTAGCAACGTTTTCAGTTGAGAAAGAAACAACTTGTGTTCCGTTAAGGTTAGTCATGTTTTTAGCAGCGATAACGCGACCTTGAAGATCCATTAATGCAACTGCGTAATCGTTGTTAGTAGCTTCGAAAGAAACGTTTACTTCAGAAGAAGCTGGGTTAGGGTATACATTCATTGCGATTGTAGCCAACTCATCCATTCCTAAAGCACCTGTTTTGAAAGCACGTGTGTCGATATCTGAGAACTCAGCACCTGAAGCGATTGTTGTTCCGTTTGCATCTACCAAAGAGTATGCACCGTTACCGTAAGCACAGCAGATACCATCTCCGTAAGCGTCAGTGATTTCGAAAGTATAACACTGGCTAGGGTTAAGTGTAACCAATTGTGGAGCTTGAACTGTTTGACCAGCAGCACCAGTTGTCATATCAGCCCAGTTACCACCACCTTGTGCTACAGTTGCACCAGCGCTATTCTTGATAACCCAAGCAGTTTCTGAAGCGTAGTAGTCAGTTGTGATGTTCACAGTTACAAACTGAGAAACAGCATTTGAAGCAGCAGCAACAGTTGCGCTCATGCCATTGTTTGCAGCTGAAGCATCACCAGCAGTTGTAACTGTACAAGTAAGTGCACCACCAGTAAAGTTAGCGATTGGTGAACATGTTACGTTAGCAACACCGTAAGTAGCTAAGCTACCGCTGTAAGTACCTGTAGAAACTGTAGTACCACCTTGTGTGATTGTTACAGTTGCAGAAGTAAGTGCAGATGTACCGTTGTTTTGGATGTTAACAGATGGTGTGTAAGAACCTTCACAATGTACAGCAGCACCAGTGTAGTTCAAAGCAGCTACGTCTGCAGGAGCAGATGCTGGTGGAGGGCAAGCTCCAACTGTAGCATACAATGCAGCAGCGTCTAATTGACCAACTTCTTCGATGATGCGGTTAGGGCAAATACGGTAGATTGTTGGGAAATAAGCAATAGCGTAATCGTTGTTGATTTGGTTAGCCACAGCAGAAGCTGGGTTAGCCATTGGGAATTGGATTTGGTTACCAGCAGCTGGCTCAATCCAGTTTCCGATAGCACCTGAACCGTCTAACATTGTTGCGTCAGCAGTTGTTCCGTCACCTTCAATCCAGATAACCATAACGTCGTCTGTTGTAGCAGCAGCAACACCTGGAGCTCCAGCTGGGCCGTGGTTAGCATAAACATCTTCTAAAGCACCAGAAAGGTGGTAGTTCCAGCATGGACCACACCAAGTTGCAGATACATCTAAAAATACAGTGTATCCTTGGTCAAGGTAGCTGTAAAGTGAGTAAGATCCGTTGCTAGCAGAACCAGCAGTAGATAACCATGTCTGGTATGCAGACACAGTAAAGTTTGGAGCAACGCTACCTGGGGCTAGCTGCGCATTCGCACTAACACCTGCAAGTAACATAGCAGCTGAGAATAATAGTTTTTTCATGCGTTAAAATTTAAGTTTGCGTAAATATAAATAAATTCCGGTCAAGGAAAAAATACTTCACTACAAAAACAAAGGAAAATCACTTATTTTTTCTTGAGTTGTTCTTTGATGAACAATTCAATGGCGCCAACCATGGAAGGTGCTTTAGGATGTGGTGCATGAACGTCTAGGCGCAAATTGTTCTTTAGAACTGCATTGGCAGTGGTGGGTCCAAAGGCAGCAATTGCGGTGGTGTTCTGCTTGAAATCCGGGAAATTTTTGAATAAAGACTCGATTCCACCTGGGCTAAAGAACACTAACATATCGTAATAGACATCTTCTAAATCAGAAAGATCGGCAGCAACAGTTCTGTACAAAATAGCTTTTGTAAATGGAATGTTGTACTTCTCTAAGGTAAGAGGAATGGTATCTCTTAGAATATCGGTGCAAGGCAATAAGAATTTTTCGCCTTTTTGTTTTTTCATGAGCTCAGCAAGTTCATCAATGGTTTGTTTACCAAAGAAAATCTTACGCTTGCGGTAAGTCACGTATTTTTGAAGATAAAGCGCTACGGCCTCGGTGATGCAAAAATATTTCATGGTGTCAGGCACTTCAAAACGCATGGCTTCTGCCATTCTGAAGAAGTGATCAACGCCAACCTTTGAAGTTAGGATGATTGCCGTGTGGGTGGAAATATCGATTTTTTGGGTGCGGAACTCTTTAGGGTCTACACCCTCCACTTTGATAAATGGACGGAAATCTATTTTGAGCTTGTATTTATCAGCTAAATCAAAATAAGGAGATTTGTCGCCTTCTGGTTTCGGCTGAGAAACTAATATGGTCTTTATAGCCAAAGTTGTGGTTTTAGTTAATTGTATTCGCCCGAAAACCAGCGCCATACAAAAAGTATAGGTAGGATTTCCAAGGCGCAAAGGTACAAAATTAAATAATACCATTCCAAATTTGCCTGAACACAAGCTCTCCAGGCCTTGACCAAGCGCCAAACATAGGCCGCAAAAAAGAGCACAACAAAGCTGATGTTGAGCAAATTATTGGATTGGCCATAGATCAGCCAAAGAAAAGATAGACCCAAATAAACCAAGCCTGAGAAAGACCAGACTTGTTTATTTATTTCGGAAATGCCACTTACTAACTTCCAGTTATCTGTAATGAGAAGGGCAATGCGGAAATTGATTAATTGAAAAATTAAAAATCCTACGACAAATACAAGGGCTAAAACGAAGGCTTCTGTTCTTTGAAAGTAGGTCAGAAAAAATAAAAAGGTGCTTAGGCAGAATGAAATAAAAAAGTTGCCCAATAATAGAGATTGCGTTTCGGGGCGGATCTTTTCATCGTCGAAACCAAAACTTTCCACTCGGCTCAGTTTCCAAAAGCGCTTCCAAGATAAGGTCAACGCGTCTGGGGTACTGATACGGGCATAGGCGATGAAGGTCAAAGAAAGCAACGAAACAAATAGCAAGTAGCTATTCATTTGGGAGGCTCTTTCGATGAGTTCAAATCTTTGCATGTAGAGAATTTAGGATACAAAAATAATTCAAATTTGCATGCTACAGCTGCACAGATTATTACGTACTTTTGTGCCACAAATCAACCATCATGAAAACCGATTTATATCAACACCCAGATTACTTCAACATGGACGACCTGCTCTCAGAAGAGCACAAGCTTGTTCG
>CANHBA010000120.1 GCA_947458985.1 Flavobacteriales bacterium | reverse complement strand
TATCTCCTGCTTTGACTAAATCGCCTTCCTTTACAAACCACTTCTCAATACGCCCACCGATGAGCGCGTTGATGGTTTGGGGTCTTTGTTCTGGTCGGAGGGTGAGTACTTGCCCGTTTGACCTGATATTTTGGGTCCAAGGAAGTAAAAGGATGATTCCGCCAAAAATTAGCAAGGTATAAATTGCATTGCGCAAGAGTTTTTTGGGCGCTTTATTCAGCATTTCTGTTGAAACAAGCCCATCTGTATCAATTTGATTGCGATTTTGCGGAGAAATGTTTAACATAAGATCAATTTTTCGTGGTTGAGCGAGAGGTTGTGCTCATCGATACTTGCTAATAAGAGGGTTCCTTTGTATGCGTTGGTTAAGTATGTTAATACGCTTTCAAGAGTTGTGTTTGATAAATAATGCGTGTGTGTATCCCAAAGGATGACCGCCGGATTTTCGATGAGTGCACGACACAATAAAACAAGCGTAATAAGTTGTCTATCGAGAGTGCTTGCTTCTGGATTCAGTACGGTCTGGTAAGCATCGGTCAAGGCCAATACCTTTTGATCTAGTCCGATGGCAACAGCTAATTCCATCACGTGGGAGATATCGCAGTTGCGCCCCATGGTAATGTTCTCAAGAACGGTACCGTAGATGAGTTGGTCGTGATGAGACAAACTGGCAATTTGCGTGCGTAGGGTTTGGACATTCAGGTTACTCGTTGG
This sequence comes from Flavobacteriales bacterium, assembly GCA_947458985.1. Classification (GTDB taxonomy): domain Bacteria; phylum Bacteroidota; class Bacteroidia; order Flavobacteriales_D; family Crocinitomicaceae; genus UBA952. The sequence continues at coordinate 6,177 of CANHBA010000120.1, read as the reverse complement.
AATGCCATTGATAAGCACTTGTCCTTTATTGGGCAAGGCCATGGCAGTGATCATGAGAAATAAGCCTTGGGCTTTGTTGCCTTCGAAATCTTGGATATGATAGAATTTGCCTGCTTCAAAACGACAGGATAAATTGGCTAACAGAGGGGTCTGACTCCAGCTGGTTTGGTATTCTAATTGCGACACTTCAATTGCAAGTGCCGGTGCTCTTTGAAGTTCGATACCTTCTTCAGAATCTAAAGGAAGGTCGGTGATTTCACCTATTTTTTCTATGGCAGTGAGTACATCGTATACCATCTCAAGGCTCACAATCAATTTCTCTACCGAATTGAGTACCAAAACGATAATGATTTCAGCGGCCACAAATTGCCCAATATTCATTTGCTGGCTCAAGACCAACAATCCGCCGATGATCAGCAATGCAAAGGCAATGAGCATCTTGAAACCAATCAGGTATTTATACTGCTGAACCAGTACTTTGAAGTGCGCATCTCTGGACTTCAGGTATCCTTGCAAATAGGTATCTGAACGCTTGAGCAAAATACCATTATTGCCAAGATGCTTAAATGTCAAGCGATTGCGCGCAACTTCTTCGAGCCAATTGGCCACCTTGTACTTGTATTTGGATTCATCGAGGCTCGTTACAAAACCACGCTTAGCCGTCATTCTAAAAATGAAAATAAGTAACAAAAGGAGCGCAAAGCCAAAGATGATGAAAAATGGATGGTAAAAAGACAGCAAGATGAGCCCAAATAAAATCTGCAACGATGCGGCGGTAAAGTCAATGAGCAATTTGGAAATTCCTTTTTGAATAGTGAGCGTGTCAAAAAAGCGGTTGGTCCATTCAGGGGCATAGCGCAATAAGAGTTCGCGGAGCTGAATTTTTGGAATACGCGTGGCAAATTCTAAGGCCGAACGCGCAAATATGCGCTGTTGCAGATTTTCAGTAATGCGCAATTGCGCAATGTTCATGTAGCCTGAAAAACCAATAGCTGAAACGACCAAACCCACTAATAAGAACCAAGAGGTACTGACTTTTCCTGCCTGAATAAAGTTAATGATGGCTTGTATGCCCAAAGGCAAGCCCAGGCTGAGTAGGCCACCGATGATGGCAAAGAGATAAATGTCTGAAATGTCTTTGCTGTCTGGTTTGAGCAGCGCCCAAAAGCGCTCGTAGGGTTTGCTGACGTCTTTATTCATGATCGAGATAGCTAAAAAATAGTTGTGTGTAAAAAACAGCCACTGCATCTTCTTGTTCTGATGCGTTGGTGACTTCAGGCAAATGCTGACCAAAAAAACGCTGTTGCAAACTGCCTTCTAGTAAAGTTGTAACTAACATTTCTGGATACTTACAATTGGGTTGATAAGCGCGTACCAAATCGCAAATGTAGTGCACTATTTGTAGATAAATACTGTGAAATCCGGTTTGATGATCGGTATCTACGGCTTTCGTTAGAAAAACTTTAGATGCTTCGTGGATCACAATACGCTGCAGGCGTTTTTCATTAGTGAATGAAAGCGAAGTAGGCTGTGGCACCAAAAGCAATTCAAGGGCCTTAACAAGGCGTTCTTTTGGATTCCCTCCTTGGGTTTGTAACAGCAAGCGACACTCTAGCCTGCCCCAATACCAGTTGATCAGGTAGAGCAAAAGCTTTTGTTTACTTGAAAAATAGCGGTAAACAGACGCCTCGGTAGTACCTACAGAAAGAGCTAGCTTTTTAAAAGTAAACTGCTCAAAACCTAGTTCATTGATCAAGAGAATACTTCCTTCAATGATGCGCTGCCCAAGTTGCGTCGCCTGCGGGTTGCGCAGCGCTATTGCTTCGAGTACTGGAATCTGAAAACGGTCAACAAGATCCATAAAAGTAATTTCTTGCAAAAATAATAGCAACACTATTCTTAACTAGTAGGATTATTATAATATCTTTTTATCGACATTATAAGTAAATTTGAAAATGCAAAAATCAGTCGTTATACTCGGTGCAACAGGACTTGTCGGATCTGCCCTCGTTGAAGAATTGATCCAAGATCCGCAAGTATCAGAAATTAGAATTTTAACCAGACGCCCTTTGGCTTTTTCTTCAGAAAAAATAAAGCTCATCCAGACTGATTTGAGTAAGCCCGCGCCAGATGCCTTTACCAATGCTACAGCCTTGTATTGCTGCATTGGCACCACGCGCAAAAAAACACCAGACCAAACACAATACCGCGCAATTGACTACGGCCTGACCCTCGCCGCGGCTACAGCAGCCAAAAATGCGGGCGCAACAGAAGTTCATCTCATCAGTGCCATTGGTGCCGATACGCAGTCCAAGATTTTTTACAGCCGCCTGAAAGGCGAAATCGAACGCGACCTTCAAGAGCTCCACTTTGAACGCACACTCATTTACCAGCCGTCTATTCTAATTGGACCTCGACCCGAAAAACGCTTTGGCGAAAAAATTGCGCAACTCCTGAGCCCGTTGTTTGACCTATTGCTCTTTGGTTCGCTGCAAAAATACCATAGCATCAGCGCCAAAGAACTGGCTGTGACTATGCACCAACATTCGTTTAAAAATCAAAAAGGTGTGCAGGTACTCATCTACCCGGACCTCAGCCAAAAATAATTAAGAAATAAAAAAGCCACCCCGAAAGGTGGCTTTTAACTACTGTATCAAGAGGAAAAAATTGATACTAAACCCATGCTCTGCTTGAATCCTCTCTCCATTGTAATTTAACGGTAGTTGAATTTGAAAATCACAGTAGTGTTGTTCCGTTGAACACTACAAAGATGAGCTTACTAGCACCAAAGAAGTATGAGCAGAAGAAGGTTAAAAACCTGATTGATATCATGTTTTTAGATTTGTCAAGAGGGAAAGTTACTTTTTGCGCACACCCACAATATTGGGCAGTGGCCAAAAGTGCTTGTTGGCATCGCTTTCCCAAGTTGTAGAAACCCAAGAGCCCACCTTTTTGATGTGATGGCCATTGACATTGATCAACAAACTGGTTTCGGGACCACCTTCAAGGTAAATGGCGTCGTGCAAGCCACCCGGCATTTGCTTCATGAAGTCAATCATTTGGTTGTGGGTGTATGGGGAACGCGTAAAAATGAGGTAAAACCAACCTTTTTCGTCTTCGGCCGCCACCAACATGCTACAAGATTGAATTTTCTTCTGCCAGTACATGGGGCTTGCATTGCAGTCGATCATGCGCAGGCCTTGCGCAAAGCCCTTGAAATTATTTTTTTCTTGCTCCCAGTTGGCGCAAGTGAGGTCTAGTACTTCGATATTGGAACGCCGACACTTTGGCTTAGGACCTAATGCCATCATCAAATTAAAGTTCTCAAGTAATTGACCGTTATTCAGGTGCTTGCCATTTTGCAAGTAAGCCCTGCTGATCAGCGGTTTGTTGAGGTCGTACATGCCCGCATTGAAAGCAACCATTAGGTGAAAGGAGTCGGACCAAGTTTGCACACTTTTTGGAATGGAGTCGTGTTGGGTTGCCGTGAATAAATCAAACTGAAATTGAGACGGATCCATGCGCAAAATGGATAATTTGGAGTCGCCGATGAAAGATTTGGTGGGCGCGTTTCGTTCACGGTATTCCATTCCTTTGGTGAGGGTGGTCCAGTTGGCATAGTTGGGCTTTTCCTTTACTTTGACCTGAACACGATCAGTGCAGGCCCAAATACACATAAGGACAATAAAAAGTACAAATAAACGGTTCAAGGTTGACATCTATTCTTTATTCAAAGTTATTGCTTTTAATAGTTTTATTTACTTTGTACTATATACAATTTATATGAGAGCACTTCTTCTTTTCATCTGCCTACCCTTCTTAGGGTTTTCACAAGCCATTCCTAAAAAAGACAAACTCAAAGCCAAGCGCATAGTTGCCAACGCAAGTACGCTTTTCAATGAAGGCCAAAGCACTAATGCTTATATGTTGCTCAAACAAGCCGTAGCCCTAGATTCTACCAATGCCAATGCGTATTTCTTGCTTGCTACCACCGAATTTGACCTTCGTTCCTACACTTATGCCCAAGAACACTGCGCTAAAGCACTTATTTTATTCGGAACAAACAGCACAGAAGAACACTTGTATTTAGCAGGACAAATTGCGCTTTCACTCGGAGATGCCGAAAAAGCGAAAAATTTATGTGTACAGGCCAAGCTATTACTCAAATCAGAAAAAGATTACAAATTACTCGGCTTTCAATTACTAGAAGAACAAAGCAATTTTGCACTGCTTCAAGCAGGTGTCAAGAACGAGCGTCAACTGTTAGGGGGTGTACTCAATACCAATTACGACGAATACGGACCCATTTTAAGTAAGGATAGTCAAACGCTATACTTTACAACCCGTAATCCAAATGCAAAAGGCGCCAACCTCAACCCCGATGACCAGCGTTTCTTTGAGGATATTTACCAAGCCCAACCAGACCCTGAAAACAATAAATTGTGGGTACGCACCTTTAGCAACGACGAACTACTCAATACAGAAGGTTTTGATGCGCTCTCCTATCTTGCAGCTGACCAACTCAGCGCCTTAGGCACACTCAATACGACAGCATCAAAAGAAGCGAGCACACAAGGCTCAGATATTTTTGAACTCACTTCAGAAACAGCTGGTGTTTGGGACGACAAACAAATCATTCTCAACATTCCCGGACTGAACAGCAGTTATTTTGAAGGCTCCCCTACCAAAACCGACACTATTTGGATAGACGAATTTACCTATGTAGAAGAACTCTATTTTGTATCTGATCGCGCCGCCGAAAAATACGCCACAGATATTTATATGGCCAAAAAAATCAATGGTATTTGGCAAGCTGAGGTGCAAGTGCTACCGCAGGGTATCAATACCGAAGGACGCGAAACGACCCCATTTGTGAGCCCAGACGGCAAGTTCCTATTTTTTGCTTCTGATGGCCACCTGGGCATGGGCGGCTACGACATTTTTTATTGCAAAAGAGAAAACGAAGGTTGGTCTGCACCAAAAAACTTAGGCGCTGCCATCAATTCAACACTCGACGACACCCATTTTCAGATTTGCGGCACTACCCTCACTTGGGCGAGTGTCAGCGAACTTGAAGGCTTATTTAGTTACAATTTGTTCGAGGCCCCTTTAGGCGTTATACAAACAGAAGAACAGAAATAAAGTGCCGCGTTATTTTATTCAGCTCGCTTACGACGGAAGCAACTATCACGGATGGCAAATTCAGCCAAGTGCTAATTCTGTCCAAGAAGAAATACAAAAAGCATTGGGTAAATTGCATGGTAACGAAAAAATTGAAATAGTAGGTTGCGGTCGGACCGACACCGGCGTACACGCTCAAAGTTATTTTTTACACACCGACCTTCCGCAAGCTTGGGACCCACAACAATTGGTTTTTAAACTCAACCGCATGACACCTCCCGACATTTCGTTTTCGAAAGCTTGGGAGCTCCCTACAGACTTACATGCGCGTTTTGACGCAAGTAGCCGCACTTACCGTTACTTTATCAATCGACATAAGGACCCTTTTGTGCGCGCTCAGAGCTGGTATGTGCAGCAAGATTTAGACCTAGAAGCCATGAACAACGCCGCCAAACACTTACTTGGAGTCCAGGATTTTTCTTCATTTGCCAAAGCACACACCGATGTCAAAACAAACATCTGTGAGGTTTTTGCGGCAGAATGGTTCCAAACAGCAAACGGCCTTTATTTTGAGATTTCTGCCAACCGCTTTTTGCGCAATATGGTGCGCGCAATTGTCGGAACGCTTGTTGAGGTGGGTTTAGGCAAAATAAAAGCCTCCGAACTGCCAGGCATAATTGCTGCCCAAAACCGTTCGGAGGCGTATGTATCAGTACCCGCACAGGGTTTGTTCTTGTGGGAAATTAGCTATGAGAAAGCGCCACAATTACAAGGTTAATCGGGCTGATTGATTTCCCATTCGCGGTAGAGGTCAAAATAACTTTTGGTTTCTAGAATGACCGCACCGCCAAGTGTATCGCCGTACTTCGCAGGCAAACCTCCGGTAAAAACAGTCACGCGGCCTATCGCACAACTTGGCACATTGAACACTTCATTTGATTTGATGCCATCGAGCACGTAAATCATGTCGCCTTTGCGGGCGCCGCGGAACATGAGGCCGCCGTCTTCGTCTTTTTTGACATCGGAATTGGAATTGGCAACCATATCCACAACACT